>PDRU01000052.1 GCA_002748225.1 Spirochaetales bacterium
CCGCATTGCCGGACTGGATATTATAAGCCATTCGGAAACACCCGGTCTGGGCGGCCGTATTGAAGAAGACTGGTTTAAACAGCAGTTCCGTAACGAAAAAATCGGCACAAACGGTATTACTGTCCGCAAGGGGGAAGGGGGTTCGGATAAAGACCCGGATAATTCCCGTGTAGACGGTGTAACCGGCGCGTCGCTCACCAGTGCCTCCATGGAAAAGATTATAAACGACGAGATTGAGGTATTCAGGAGGTACAACAAATGAGCAGTCCGGCTTCAGAAATCCTTAAAAAAAACCTGTGGACCGATAATCCTATTTTTGTTCAGATTCTGGGCATTTGTTCCACATTGGCCGTTACCAACAATCTGGCAAATACCCTTATAATGACCGTAGCGGTGAGTTTTGTTACAGCGCTCTCCAGCACAACGGTATCTCTGCTGAAATCTCTTATTCCCCGGAAGGTGCGGATGATAGTGCAGACTCTCATTATTGCCTTTTATGTTATTATTGTGGATATCATTCTCCGGGCCTATCTGCCGGATATTTCCAGAGCCCTGGGGCCCTATGTCGGGCTTATTATTACCAACTGCATTATTATGGGCCGTGCCGAAGCGTTCGCGCAGTCCAATCCGCCTGTTACGGCGCTTTGGGACGGGCTGACCAGCGGCGCCGGCTACATGAGCGTTCTGGTTATTATTGCGGCTGTCCGTGAGCTGCTGGGCTCCGGTTCTCTTATGGGCTTTTCCATTTTTGGAAGTTCATTTACTCCCTGGACCATTATGGTTATGCCGCCGAGCGCCTTTTTTCTGCTGGGCTCCATTATCTGGGCTGCCAGGACAATAATGCTGCGTAAGGAGGCCAAATAATGTCACCGCAAGTTAATCCTCTGGTTATCCTTTTTGCGTCTGTTTTTACAGGGAACATACTTCTGACGAATTTCCTTGGAATGTGTTCTTTTATATCCATCAGCAAGGATATGAAATCAGCGAACGGGCTGGGCCTGGCCGTTACGGTTGTGCTTACCATTACGGCAGGTATCAACTGGGCCGTTATGCATTATGTGCTGGTTCCCATGAACCTGATGGTGTACCGCTACATTGTTTTTATTGTTGTTATTGCTGCTACGGTGCAGATGCTGGAAATGATTATTGACCGGGTCAGTCCGGCCCTGTATATGAGTCTGGGAATTTTTCTGCCTCTTATTACAGTGAACTGCGCCATTCTGGGTGTTGCCCTGTTTATGCAGATACGCGCCTACAACTTTCTGCAGACCATAATGTTCGGCCTGGGCTCCGGGCTGGGCTGGTGGCTGGCCATTATGGCGCTTTCAGCCATTCAGAAGAAACTGGCGAAGGCTCCTGTTCCTGCCGGTTTGAAAGGGCCGGGTATTACTCTTATTACAATTGGTTTTATGGCTTTGGCGTTTGTGGGGTTCAGCGGAATGCTGAACGTTCAGTAGGGGAGTAGGAATGTCGTATCTGATTGCACCGTTAACTGTTGCCGGTATTGCCGGAATAATGGCTGCCTTGATTGTTGTTGTTGATATGATTGCCAACAACTACGGGGAAGTAACCATTGATATAAATGACGGAAAAAAAGAAATGAAGGTGAAGGGGGGCGCCCCCCTTCTGGTTACACTTTCTTCGGAGGGCCTATATCTGCCTTCAGCCTGCGGAGGACGCGGGAGCTGCGGGGCCTGTAAGTGCAAAGTGACAACAGATGTGGGACCGCATCTGCCCACTGAAACACCGTATATGAACCCGGATGAAATAAAAGACAACATCCGTCTGGCATGTCAGGTTAAAGTTAAAACGAATATTGGTATTGAAATACCGGAAAATCTGTTTAACGTAAAGCAGTTTAATGCCACCGTTGTTTCCATAAAAGATGTTACTTATGATATTAAAGAAGTACTTTTCGACCTGGGTGACGACACCATAGATTTTCAGGCCGGACGCTACATTCAGCTGGTTGTTCCTCCTTACGGAAAAATTAAAGGTACAACTCAGCGGGCTTATTCCATGTCTTCGCGTCCTTCGGATAAAAAACATGTGGAAGTTCTAATCCGGCTGGTTCCCGGAGGTATTGCCACCACTTATGTGCATGAGCACATGAAGGAAGGGCAAAAAGTTGAACTGATTGGTCCCTTCGGCGATTTCGAAAGAACTCCGGGCAACGCTCCCATGATCTGTGTTGCCGGCGGTTCGGGAATGGCTCCCTTTAAGTCCATGCTCTACGACCTGCTGGAAAAAGGAGAAAAAGAGAGGGAAGTGTGGTATTTCTTCGGCGCCCGTTCCACCAAAGACATGTTCTACATGGATGAATTAAGGGAGCTGGAAAAACAGCTTCCCAATTTTCACTTTGTTCCGGCCCTCTCTGAACCGCAGGAAGGCGACGGATGGGACGGCCCCACCGGCTTAATAACGGATGTGCTGGATACTTATCTGAAAGAGCATATTAATTCTGAAGGCCGGAAACTGGAAGGTTATCTTTGCGGCAGTCCGGGTATGATCGGCGCATGTGAAAAGGTAATGAACAGTAACGGAATACAGCCGGAAGATATTCATTTCGACAAATTCGCCTAGGAGGAATGTAATGAAAATGACACCCGAACTGAAAAGGGCTCAGGACAACATGGCTCCTGGAGTTATTACCGCCGATGGTTTCCTGGGAGATGACAGGCGCAGTCTGTCGTCGATCATCGATGAAGACGCCCAGCTGCTGCAGCAGCTGAATCTGGACCCCGCTGAGACGGCTGCCCGCCTGCGCTACTTTATGGAAGAAGGACGCCGGGGACTGGGTGAACCTGTAACAGTAGATGAAAAATGGCTTGTTACCACGAATGAAGCCCGCGGGCATCTGGCCTGCCCCTGGGAAGACGGCATTTTCCGAAAGATCAATGTTGTGCTTGAACGGAAAGATTCCGGGCAAAAGATTTTTTACACCGATCTGGCGCTGCATCTTCTGGAAGTGCATGGTTTTCTGGAAGGCCGGGGCGCTGTGTTTCATCTGGACCCGGAAACATTAAAGCATGTATTGGAGGAAGGGTAATTCATGTCTGATTCTGACAATATCAAGGTGGAAATTCAGGATATTGATCCTGAAGAGCAGACTGTACGCAGTTACGCGCCCCTGCTCTTTGTAAAGGGCGCTTTAGGTATTATTGCCGGTATAATTCTTTTGTTCTGGCCTGGCACAGGGCTGGCCGCGGTAGCCGTACTGCTTGGAATTTTTCTTGTAGCTGATGGAATTGAACGGCTTGTTTCCGTTCTGCGGTATCCGGTGTATGGAAAGGGGCGTGATGCACTGGCCATTACAGGAGCTGTTTTAAGAATTATTTTCGGTGCTGTTGTTCTGGTGCATCCGGGCAGTGCGGGGAGCCTTTGGGCCTCTGTGTTTTTTATAGCAGCCGGAATTAATTTGATAATTGGTTCCCTCTTTTTTATGTGGAAGTCGAAAGAGGCCGCAGGCGATTATCTTCTAACCGGTACATCCATTGTTATGCTGCTGCTGGGCCTTATCCTGATTCTGCTTCCTGTTGTTTCTGCCCATTTCCTTTTGCGTATTGCGGGTATTCTTCTTATTCTCTCCGCTGTTCCGGCACTGGCTCTGGCCCTCAGGTACCGCTGACTGTACGCGGATGTCACGGCCCCAGGCCCGCTTAACAGCGGCTGCTATCCCTTTCTGCCTGCTTTAATAACCAAAAATGTCTGATCGTCATGCTGCGGGGCGCCTTCTGTAAAGGTATCCAGATATTTATTAACCAGCTCACATAAGTCTTTGGGTTTTTCTCCGGCATTTCGGGCAATAAAGCGGAGAAGACGTTCTGTTCCCAGTTCTTCTCCGTCTATATTTCTCGATTCAGGTAATCCGTCTGTAAAAAGTATGAGGTAATCATCATCTTCTATGCTGATATTTTTGTGCCCGAACGATGCGTTGATATCAATACCCATGGGCAGTCCGTCAGTATCAAACATTCTGTAGGTGCCGGTTTTTTTTCGGTAAATGTAGAGGGGGTGATGCGCCCCGTTGGAATAGGAGATCTTTCTTTGAGCGGTGTCAAATATCAGCAGCGAAATGGTGGCAAAACGGTCTGCACCCAGACGCGCCGAGATGGTTCTGTTTAATTCCTGCAGCAGTTCGTTAGCCTGTTTCCCCTCGGTATTGATTGTCCGGAGAATGGTCCGGATCATAATCATCATCAAAGAAGCCGGAACACCTTTACCTGCTACATCGCAGATAACAAAAGCTGTTTTATGGTGTTCAAGGTGGAACACATCGTAATAGTCGCCGCTGACACCTTTGGCCGCGTGGCTGAACGCCGCGGCTTCAGCTCCCGTGAGTTTCGGCATTTTGTCCGGAAGCAGAGTTTTCTGAATATCCGCCGCTACTTCTATTTCCCGGTTGATAGTCTGCGTTCTTTCCAGTTCAAGATATTTAATTCTGTTATCAATAATCTGGCCGACAAATTCGCAGTAGGTCTGCATATAGGAATAGTCCAGATCGGTAAAGTGCCGCCTGTCTGTTGTGCGTGCCAGAGACAAAACTCCGTAAAGCTCGCCCGAGGTGTGAATTGGAATAAAAACAGCGGAATTGATGTAAAATTCACTGCCGGCATCCGCATTGTCCGGCAGGGATTTGTCCCTGTTGTCACGGATAAAACGCGGTTTGTGATCCGAAAGTATTTCGCCGAGAATTCCTTCGCCTGCGGCTACTTTATGCGCTTCAAACCATTTAGACACATATTCTTTCTTTCCCGAAACAGCGCCGGGGAGGGGCATCGGCGGCGGGAAAAAGCCTGTGCTTGTGTTATAGATAAGCATATTGTCCTGCACAGTCATCAGCATACCTGCATTTGAATGAGTGTTGTTCACTGCAAGCTGGAGAATAAAATGTTCCAGTGATGTTTTTTTATTCGGTTCCTGTGCGAACTGCTCAATCTGCTGCATCATGTTTTTCATTGCATCCAGCCTGTACCACAGATCTCCAATCAGTGAATTAAAATGGCTGGAGATGGTTCCGAATTCATCTTTTGATTTAATGTCAATTCTGCTGCTGAAGTTCCCGCCGGCAACTGACGCAAGACCCTTTTCCAGCAGGGCGATGTTCCGTCCGAAAGTCCGGGCAAAATTGAGTCCGAAAAGACTGCTTATCAACAGAAATACAACAGCTATTGAAGCGGTTAGAATGTAAAGAAGGGAAGAAAATGCCTTTACTTCCAGTTCTATTTTATCCAGCAGAGAAGATGTCGGCATTTGCACATTGGTTACAAGGGCATCACGAAGCCTCACAACGGCCAGATCAAGCTGGCTTTGCTCCATGGTTTCATTGTTGATTAACCGCTCAAACAGAGTGTTTAAGGGTTTGACGTTTTCTTCAGTAATATTATCCCAGTTCTCCAGCAGGGTGGCGGTTCTGTTTCTGATACTGGGGCTTAATAAATAAATTGCGGGGCTGGCCAGCATTTGACGAAATTCAAAATCAAACTTCTTTCCTGTAAGAGTCCAGTCTTCCCACAATAATTTGTCTGAATCCATGCTTCTGTTAATGAAGCTGGTTTTGTTAATATACACCTCAAGTTCCGAAAGCGCTGTTACACCGTTTAAGGAGAGTGCTTTTAACTGAGCTGTCTGGTTAAACCGCAGCAGCAGAAATGTTATGGATGCAATGAAACCTCCTACAACAATGAGCTGCATATAAAAGTACTTGGCACGGATTCTCATCTGGACGTCCTCCCGGTAAAGTTCAGAACAACACTTGTCTGATCATCTTTCTGAATGGTGCCGCGTTCAAAATATTCTAATTCGGTTCTCAATGCGTCAACAATAGCCTGAGGGGTTTTGTCTGTCTGTGTCCGAATCAAATCCAGCATTGTGTTTAAGGTGAAGGTTTTACCTTCACGATTACGGGATTCAGGTATGCCGTCTGAATGGAGCAGTACAATGTCTCCCGGCTGGAACTGTCCGGCGGCTTGAGTGTAAACGGCATCGGCATCTACTCCGACAGGTATACCCTCAGCCATTATCGCTTCAAAAGATTCCGCGTTTTCATGAAGAATCTGCATGGGATAACTGGCCGCAGAAGCAAAACTGTAATAACCGGAATTGTCAAAAACCAGAATGCTGACACCCGCATAGTTTTCAACGGCAATTCTGTGAGTCATGCTCCGGTTCAGCCGGGTTAAAAAAGTAAGAGCGTCTTCACATTCCGAAGCCAGCAGCCTCAGAACGGTACGGAGCATAACCATAATCAGCCCTGCCGGAACACCGCGTCCTGCCACTTCGCAGACGGTTACAAGAGTTTTATCTCCCTTAAGGGGGTAGACATCAAAATAGTCGCCATTGAGTCCTTTTATACTTCTGGACAGATACGCCATTTGTCCGCAGGCAATTCTGGGCAGCTGACTGGGCAGCAGATCCTGCTGAATTTCTTCCGCAATACTCAGCTCCCTGTTAATCTGCGATGCCTCAAGCAGATCCGCGTACTTGTTGATATTGTCCAGGGTAATGGCTGCCAGTTCCGCGAAAGATTTCATGTTGACAAATTCCAGCTCGCTGAAAAGCATGTCCGGGCGGGAGGAGGTGAGCACCATGGCGCCGAAAACCGTGGAACCTGTCTGGAGGGGAAGAACCATAACGGAAGAAAGAAAAAGGGCGCTGTCTGCGGGTTCAATCCATTCCTGAGACGGATCGGAAACCAGATCTCTTATTATGAGAGGCTTACCTGAAAGTGCCGCCTGCCCGATAACAGTTTGTCCGGGCTGGATAATCCGGGAACGCACTATTGCCTGAATATCTTCCGGAGCCGGATCTTCGGGTAAATCTGTAATGGCGAACGGCGGGCGGAACTGCCCGGACATTACGGTCATTATCAGGCCGCCGCCTTCTTCAATAACGTTGTAAATGGCAGCTCCGTCAGCTCTTGTATTGTGTATGGCCAGTTCCGTCAGTGTCTCTTCAATCTGTGCCGAGTTTATGGAAGTGGTGAGCGTGTTGCCTACTTCCATCATAATGCTTCTGAATGTTTCCAGTTTTGTTTCGAGTGTTTGCGTAAATGTGTTGATATTCCCTGCCAGACTGGCAAATTCGTCATTACCTTCTATTGTTACACGCAGGGAAAAATCTCCCCGTGTAATTCTCTGCAGTGAATTGTCCAGTATGCGGATATTGCGGCCCATCCATTCGCCGAAAAAGATTATACCGGCAAGAGCCAGCAGCATTATACCGGCAGGAATGCCTATGGCGACAATCAGGTTGTTGTGTAATAAATTGTTTCCAAATCCGTCAACCTGGACAATAATCTGCTCAAAAGCCAGGTTGTAAGAGTTGAATTTCTGTTCGTATTGTAACAGGGTTTCCAGAGCTGCCTGAACGGGTTTCGCGGAATTCCGGGTCCGGGCCGCAAGTGTTTGAAGTGAAATCTCTTCATTCTCTGCGTATTGAGAGCGCAGATTCAGGTATTCTTCAAGCTTCCCGTCTCTCAGAAAACCGGAACTTTTATGATAGTCTGTCAGAAGAGTGTCATAGAGCTGCTTTACTTCCTCAGGAAGCAGTCTGAAAAACCGGTCCTCTTTTATACTGTCAAAAGCTTCGTTGAGTTTATTGTCAGACAGCTCATAGGATGTTACAAGAAAAACTGTCGGAAAATTCTCATATGTAATATTGCTGATAATGGAACGGGTTGTTTCAGCGTCTTTTTTCAGCGTGGCAAATTTTATCTGAAAGTTTATAAAATCCAAATAATTTCTTAAGGGAGCGGCTGACAGCAGAAGCGCAACGAGAAGTATTATACTGAAGCTCAGTTCGGCAATAATTATTTTTCCTCTCAGTTTCATTGAACGTGTATCCCCTTATTTCATATTTCTATCATCATGTCAGCTTCCGTGCCAAAGCAACCAGTTTTTCGGCTGTATGATCGTAAGGCCTGCCGGAGAAACTGCCGAAAAATTCCACCGAAGAGAATCCGGCCTGTTCCAGAAGCATACCCAATTCTACAGCAGAATAGAGTCTGTAGGAAAAATTGCATTCATACCACCGGCCTTTTTCATCGCGGTAGCGCCAATGGTTCCACAACCTGTCCCAGGCTCCTTCAACCGCGTACTCCAGCAGTATAAGCTTTCCTGAGCGTTCAAACCAGTTTCTTTCTTCAAAATTTCCGGCCAGCGCTTCTTTGCCGTCCATTTCCAGCAGAAACCAGCCGCCGGGTTTTAAACTGTTAAAAACATTTCTGCAAACGGCCAGATCTTCTTCGGTGTTCTCAAAATAGCCCAGACTCTGAAAAAGGCTGACCGCGCCGTCAAATTGCTCTTCTGATTGGAACGTTCTCATATCACAATTAATAAAAACAGGAGGCTCTGAAAGCTGTTCAGTCTTTTTTCTTGCGTCTGCCAGATACGACTCCTGAATATCCACTCCGGTTACTTTATAGCCTCTTAGAGCAAACTGAAGGGCATGTCTTCCCGGACCGCAGCCCACGTCCAGAATTTTCTGAGGCGCCTGTGCTCCTGAAAGCCTTATTATGCCTTCCGTCTCTTCGCGGGCACTGTCCAAACGTTCATTATCAAACATTAAGGGAGCAAAATCTTCCCAGAAAGACTTGTCTCTCCACCACTCGTCATTATAATTTTCAGTCATTATACTGAATTTATCGGAATAAATATATTTCTGGCGATACATTTGATCTTATGGAGGCCCCCATATTATGAAAAAAACTTTCACCCTTTTCCTGCTCCTTTTAATGGCGCTCTTGCCGGTGGCGGCCCTGGAGCCGTATCTGGCGCCGTCTGGAGGGGAATTGGCCTACCGGCTTATTTCTCCTGTTTTTCTCGGAGGAGGGCTTCATGTTACCCGTACCGGAACCCCTCAGGCTGTGTTTGTAAATCCGGCTGCCGGCGCGGCATTTCAGCGGACCACTCTGGATGCAAACTACACGCTGATGTACGGTTTGAAGACCGCTTCCTTTAATCCGGCTTCCGGAACTGCAAATGCGGCAAACGTGGGAATGGCCATACCTTCCCGCGTCGGGGTTTTCTCCTGGGGAGCGGGTTTTATGGAAACCGTACAGTTTCCGCAGACGGCAATGGACATGGGGGCGTTCGGCCGCCTGCATCTGGCATTTTCCAAACAGCTGTACTCCGACCTCTGGTTTGGTTTCAGTCTGACCGGCTCCCTGGGGCAGCTGGACAATGAGTTCCAGGGCGGCGGGGCCTTTAATGCGGGTTTCCTTCATTTTCCTGAAACCGCAGGGAAGCTGAACAACTTCCGGTGGGGAGGCAGTCTGAACGGTTTGGGATACCGCTACGGCAGTTCCAGCCGGGGGTATATGAATGCCCTTCCCGGCAATCTGACTCCTGCTGTCGGCGCTGCTTTTGATCCTGTGGACCGTCCGAAATTCCGCATAACCTTACGTTCTGATTTGCGCATTCCCTCCTTAACCGATTTCTGGGCCGGTTTGTCCAGTGATTTCTATTTTGGACAGTATGCGCGGCTCTCTGTTTCTTCCTCTTTTGCCGTGCGTGATGCTTTTGCCGGTTCGTGGCAGACTGTTATTCCTTCCGTTACTCTGGCAGCTCATGTTCCCCTCAGCCCCCTGGAAGGGGAAGAGGCCGGTTCTGATACTTCCGAGATGGATTTTCAGCTGGCGGCCGCGCCTCTGTATGCCGGCGTCTGGGCTTTTTCTGCCGGTACCACCGTTCCCTTTGGCATAAAGGATGAGAATCCGCCTGCTGTAACAACTGAATTTGACAGTCCGATGTATTTCTCGCCGAACTACGATGGAATTAACGATGAAATTCTGGTTCCTTATACTGCCGACGATGAGAGGTTTATCACCTCATATATCTGGGAAGTAAAAGATGAGAACGGCAATGTTGTCCGCCGCTTTGTCAATAAAGATGAACGTCCCGAGAATGAAAGTTTCAAAAATCTGGGCTCCAGGCTTTTTGCCGCTGAAAAGGGAACGCCTTTACCGGCAAAATTCCGGTGGGACGGTGTATCCGATACCGGAGCTCCGGCGGAAGACGGTGCGTATAAAGTCTATTTAACCTTTGCAGATGATAATGGTAATACTTCCACCTCCGGCCCCTTCCCGGTGATTCTGGATACTGTTGCTCCTGAACTTAAAATGGCACAGCCGGAGGGCACTGATTTGGTGTTTTCACCGGATGGAGACGGTTTTAAAGACAGCTTCGTCATTATGCAGCAGGGAAGCACGGAACAGCTCTGGGAAGCCGCCGTTATTGATGCTTCCGGGCGTGAAGTAAGAACTTACGCCTGGGCTGACAGCGCCGTGAAAAAGCTCACCTGGGACGGCTTGGACGATAACGGCCAGATTGTAGCGGACGGGGTGTACCGGTATGTGCTCAGATCTACAGACCAGGCCGGCAATTCCGTGGAAGGAAGTGTGTATAACATTATAGTTGATACCCGTCAGCCCCAGGTTAATCTTTCCATAAACCGTTCGAAGTTCTCACCCGGTTCGGCAGGAACTGTTAATACAATTACCCTTAAACCTGAAGTTTCGGTTAAGTCGGGCATCAGCGAATGGGTACTGGAAGTTCTGGACATGAATGGAAAAACCATGCGTTCCTGGACCTACCGTGAGTCGCCGGTTCTTCCTGCGTCTGTGGAATACATGGGCCGCAGGGATCAGGGCGGATATTTGCCCGAAGGCTTATACAGAGCGCGTCTGTCTCTTGTCTACGGCAACGGCTTTCAGCCGCAGGTTGAATCACCTGTTTTTGAGGTGGATACAACAGCACCCAAAGCCTCTGCCTCGGTTAACTGGAAAGTTTTTGCGCCCCAGAGCGGCAGCGCCCGCAGTAACGTAACCATACGTCAGGATGTTTCCCGGGAAGGAAGCTGGCAGGGCATTCTTTATTCCGGAAAAACTCCGGTAAAAGAGTGGACCTGGATGGAAAATGTACCGGAAACTCTGGTATGGGACGGCAGAGGTTCTGACGGACAGCTGGTGCCTGACGGAGAATATACCTATGTTCTGCGTTCCACCGACGAAGCCGGAAATACCGGCCAGTCCAAAGGCGTTTCTGTCCGTGTTGATACCGGAGCCGTGGAGGCCTCGGTTACTTCTTCACTGGATATTTTTGCTCCGGGAGGAAGCGGAACAGGCTCCGCGGTAAATCTTTTTCTCCGCGCCAATTCAGATTCGCAGGTGGGCAGCTGGACACTGAACGTTCAGGATGCTTCAGAAAACACTCTCCGAAGCTGGTCGGGCAATTCCGATATTCCGGAAAAAGTGGAATGGGACGGCCGCAGTGAATCCGGGCGTGTTGTTACAGACGGTTTCTATACAGCTTCCCTGACAGTAAACTATCAGAAAGGGCTTTCTGCTTCATCGCGGACAGGAAAAATTGAAGTGGATACAGAGGCTCCTGTTATTAATGTGTCTGTGCCCGATGTTCTGTTCAGTCCTGACGGTGACGGCAGTAAAGATCTTCTGGCAGTGGAGCAGTCTTCATCCGCGGAAGAGTATTTTGAGTCGTATTTTGTTAATGCCGAGGGAAATAAGGTCCGTTCCTATGTCTGGACGGAAGAATTGAAAAACTTTAGCTGGGACGGTGCTGATAATTCAGGGAATATCCTTCCTGACGGAACCTATTCTTATATTGTGTCCGGTGTGGATAAAGCCGGCAACCGCAGTGAAAAACGTATTAAGGGTGTTAAAATAGATACGGCTCCGACACCTGTTTATCTTACAGCCTCCGAAGCCTTTATCAGAGCCGGAGAAACAGACCGCAGCCGAATGCAGAGTTTTGCTGCGGTGGTGCCCAATGAGTCGGGTATTGCATCGTGGAATTTCAGCATTAAAAAAGAAAATAATACTGTTGTGTGGAAAGAAAACGGCACAGGCAGGGTTCCTGATACGTTTAGGTGGAACGGTACCGACACGGCCGGCAGACTTGAGGAAGGTGTTTTTACCGGCTATCTGACAGTTAACTACCAGAAGGGCGCTTCTCCCACAGCGGCGTCCCGCTCCTTCGTTGTTGACGGCAGTCCTCCGGTTGTCAGCGTGAATCTGGAGCCTCAGCCCTTTACTCCCGATGATGACAATGTGGACGATGAAGTGGTGATAGGCCTGGCTGTTCAGGACAGCTCCCGCATTGCTCAGTGGAGCCTGGTTATTAACGATCCCCGCGGTAAGGAATTTATTTCCTTCTCCGGTAAGGGGCGTCCCTCTGAACGTATTATCTGGGACGGACGCAGCGGTCAGGGTGAACTGGTAGAATCAGCGGAAGACTACCCCTACACGCTGACAGTTTCCGATGTGCTGGGACAGACAACAAACGCAACAGGTACTATAGGTGTTGGTATTCTTGTTATCCGTGAAGGTGACCGGCTGAAAATACGGCTGAATAACATTACCTTTCAGCCCAATTCACCCAGTCTGACCGTTGACGGTGAACAGGGAGAAAAGAACAGGGAGGTTCTGGACCGCCTGGCCGAAATAATGAAGAAATTCGGCAGTTACAGAATTCTTGTAGAAGGACATGCGGTGAGTTTGAAATGGGAAAACCCCGCCGCCGCCCGCCGTGAGCAGGAAAATATCCTTATGCCGCTTTCGCTCTCCCGTGCTGAAACGGTTGTCAATGAACTCAAAAAACGCGGCATTGCCGCAAACCGCATGAATGCTGAGGGTATAGGCGGAGCCCGTCCCATAGTGCCGCATGGTGATGTTGAACAGCGCTGGAAAAACCGCCGTGTTGAATTCTTTCTGGAGAAGTAGTTGAATCTGCATTTCTTTGCGCCCTGTCCGCCCGGAGCTGAAAGTGTTCTGGAAAAAGAGCTCCTTCGGGCGGGCGGCGGCGGCCTGCGGGCTGGCTTCCGCGGTGTTTCCTTCCTGGGAGACTTAAATACCGCTTACCGGGCCTCTTTGGAACTGCGTACCGCTTCGCGTATTCTTCTGCAGCTTATATCTGAAAACGCCGCGGATGAAAATGAGATATACCGTCTGGTGTCGGCTTATCCATGGGAAAGCGAGTTTGATTCACAGCATACTATTGCCTGCCGTGTTACCGGCGTTCCAAAAGATAAAGATCCGCGCTTTGCAAATTTGCGCCTTAAAGACGGCATTGTGGACCGTTTCCGCCGGGCCGGGCAATCCCGTCCGAACATCGATCGTCATAATCCCGATGTCCGGATTGAAGCCCGCTGGGACGGTAAAAGGGTAAGCGTTTTTCTGAACTGGTCGGGAGCGCCTCTGCATGAACGCGGCTACCGGCTGGAGCGCACTGATGCGGTTCTCAGGGAAACAACCGCGGCTGCCGTTGTTTCTCTTGCCGGCTGGGAAAAAATGGCGCGTGAAGGTGCTTCTTTTGTTGATCCTGTCTGCGGAAGCGGTACACTTCTGGCGGAGGCTGCCTTCATTGCCATGGATGCGCCTCCCTCCGTGCACCGTAAAGACTGGGGATTCCATCTGTTAAAGCGGCATAATGAAGAAGTGTGGCAGAACCTTGTGAATGAAGGACGCATACGTTTTGGAAAAGCCCTGGACAAACTTCCGCCGTTTTTTGGATACGATATTGATCCGGATGCACTGGCAGCGGCCCGTTCAAACCTCAGAAGGGCCGGACTCAGCCAGGCTGTGCGTCTGGAACAGCATGATATTACAGCAGGCAGACCTTCTTCCTGGCCAATGTCCGCATCCGGTCTGCTTTGCGCCGACCCTCCCTACGGTGTGCGCAGCGGAGGTGACCCGCAGCCTGTCTATAAGGCTCTGGGGGATCTCTTCCGTGAGCTCGACTCCGGCTGGCGTATGTCTTTACTGGCGCCGGATAAAAAAACAGCTTCGGGATGTTTCCTCCGGGCCGGTGAATATTTGAAAACAGTCAGCGGCGGTATGGACGTTGTGCTGGCGCTTTATTCCCGGCTGCCCGGAAAGCCCGGAAAATCAGGAAAACCCGAAAAACCCGAAAAACCGCATTTTAAACCCTTTTCGCAGCTTCCGCCGCCGGATCCGAAAGCGCCGTCCCTCAAAAAACTCTTAAAAAAGAAACTTCAGGCCCTGGGCCGCTGGGCGGATAAAACCGGTGTGACATCTTATAGAATCTGGGACGCGGACATGCCGGAGTTTAACGCGGCAGTGGACTGGTATGAAGGAAAATGGCTGCATGTACAGGAATTTGAAGCACCGCGCAAGGTTCCCGAGGAAAAAGCCCTGCGCCGCCTTTTTACACTTTTGGATGTGCTGAAAGAGCTGACCGGCTGTTCTGATGAAAATCTGTATCTCAAAACACGCCGCCGGGGAGTGCGCCCTTACGGAAAACCGGGAGATTCTTCAGAACGTTTTATTATCCGTGAAAACGGCCGGCGTTTTTTTGTTAATTTTAATGATTACCTGGACAGCGGCATTTTTCTGGATCACCGCAGCACCCGTGCCCGTATTGAGGGCATGGCAGCGGGCAAAACGTTTCTGAACTTATTCTGTTACACCGGAAGCGCTACTGTAATGGCCGCTTCGGGAGGCGCGCTCCGCAGCGTGAGTGTGGATGTCTCCAATACTTATCTGAAGTGGTCGCGGGACAATCTCAAACTGAATAAACTGTCTTCCTCCAGCCATCAGTTTGTCCGCGCGGATGCTTTCGATTTTCTTAAAAATGACAGGAACTTCTACGATCTTGTTTTTATTGATCCTCCCACGTATTCAAACGGCAGCGGCCGCAGGGACTGGTCTGTCCAGGAACATCATGCTCCGCTGCTCAGACTGGCACTTTCCCGTTTGAAGGAGGACGGGTGCATTATATTCTCGGTTAATTTCCGGCGTTTTGTTCTGGATAGACAGCTGGCCAGGGAATACCGGGTACGGGAAATTACTCAGCAGACAGTTCCGCCTGATTTTGTCGGCAGGGGAGGAGCGCACCGCTGCTGGGAAATTAGGAAGAAGTAACGGCTTTCACCGCGGGTGAAAAAAGGATAGACTATTGTTATGCAGAAGGTTTTGGTTTCATTTCTGCTTTTTACAGGTATCATGCTTGTTTTCCGGGCACTGCTGAATGCTGTCCCTTACTGGAGAAGCAGGATAGAACAGCGGAAAAAGGAACGGGGTAAAGAATTATGAGTGCTCAGAAGGCCGTAACAATACCGCCCCGGGATCAGCCGGAAATACCGGCCTATTTCCGCAAAGATCGTGTTGCAAGAGATGAATTCCTTTCACAGCTGGGGCACTTTAATGAAGAGCAGAGGTCTGTCTTTAACCGTCTCTGTGATATGTGGGAACCGGATTTGCTTTACCGTAAATTTTTTTCCAGGGCCGGACATGAATTCCTGAATACCGATGTTCTGCTCCATACCCTGATGAATCATCTGGAGCGGGGAAACTGCGGATTAATTGCCAATACAGTGCGCCAGGGTGAGCTGGAAAAAGAACGCATTATCCTTACCGACAGAAATTCACCGCGTTTCTGGTACTGGTTTGTGGAAAATCTCTGGCACACGGCCCGTGTGGCGGATCGGGAAGATTTTCCCTCCGTTAATATTCTTAAAAAGAAGCCGGGATTCACTACACAGCTTCTTCAGCCACTGTCTTTAACCGAAATATCCGGACGTTTTATACAGGCGCATGAAAATGATGTTATTATTTATGTCCTGCCGGCGCTGGAAGGTCATAAAATTGTTGTTACTCCGGCTTCTGTTTATTCTTTGATTGAAGTTTCCCGGTTGAAAATCCGTGCTTATCTGTCGGACAGTCCGCTGCTGCCCATATTGGCCAAAATGATGAAAACGGTTGTCAGCAGTCTGGTAAAGTCGCTGCGGCATAATGAAGATTCGTTCTGGAATAAGCTGTCGAATACCGTAGTGAATCACAAAGAAGATTTACGTGCCAAAATAACCAATCTGCCTTCCGACATTTTTATATCAGCAAAAATACTGAAAATTTACACGGACAATGAACTGGAAGACGCCAAAAAACAGCGTGAACAGGAAGCTGAAAAACGGCTTACCGTTAAAGCCATTATGAAATATCTGATAAAAAAAGATGATTTTCTGGTTACAAAAGAAGAGCTTGACGCCCAATTTCAGCCCTACAATGAACAATGGCCGGATCTCAAGGATATGTTTCTTAATACCTACGCTGTACCCCAGAGTTCCAACAGCCTTCCATATGTTGTTCAGGTAAATGATTATTACATCTACAGGGACCATGTGTATCCTCTGTTTAAAACACGCCATTCCCAGGCATCCCTGGAGCTCAACGATTATTACCAGCAGCTGGCAGGGCATATTCTTCTGACAAAAAACAGGGATAAATTTTCGGCTTTTACAGGTATAACCGCTTTCCGTGAAGACATAAGGGAACGTCTGGTTGCCGAATTCCCCATACTTTCAGATTTACTCTCCAAACCCCGGATAGTATCCGAGAGCATTATTCATTACTCAAGCAAAATACAGAAAACTACAGATATGGAACGGATAAAGTCTACTCTGGCAAAGTATTTTGAAGGGAATTCACTGCGCTTTAAACAGCCGGAGAAGCTGTTCTATCTTTCTCCTGTTGAGCTGCTTCAATACGCTTTTCGGCGTTTAGGCTGGTTCCGCCGTTTTCTGCTCCGCCTCTTTGGCCGGTATGAGAGCTATATACAGTCGTTTGACAGGGCTTCTTCAGGAAAGAACACGGCAGAGAATCAAGCCTATACCCCGTTCCCGCCGTCTTCGTCCTCTGCCGCCATGGAACTTATGCCGGGGCAGGAAAGAAGGGGCAGACATAACAAAAAACATTCTAAAGCTTCCCGCGGCCGTACTGTCCGTTCCAAAAGGTATTCCGCCAAACAGCAGGAAGAAGCCTGGAATGAATTTAAATCTTTGTATCAGAAAAACAAGGGCCGGAAATGAACCGTTTGTTAGCAAGGTGGATTTATGTTTGTAGCTGTGGTTCTTGATTTAGGTAATGAGGACAGTCTGAAGGCGGTAACCGGACTCCTGTTCCGGTACGGCTTCCGGCAGATGCAGAAAAATGTTTTTGAGTCGACATCGCTGGATGACAAACGCCTGAGCCGTTTGAAAGTGGATCTGGACCGTTCTACCGATTATTATGATTCCATAAGGTTCTATCAGTATCCTGTCGATGATACGGTAGTTATTACATCATTAAATGAAAAAAGGTGGCGCCGTGTTATTATACGGGAATCCATTAACGAAGACAGTTAGCGAGGTGCATAATGCTCAATGATTTAAATCCCATGGTCAAAGCTCTTGAAAAGGACATTCTTGACACCTGGAGGCGTCTTTGACTCCTCCGGCATAATACAGGAAGCAGAGAAGCTGGAAGCCTCTTCAGGTAAGGCGGACTTCTGGGAAAACAGGGAAAAAGCCGAAAAGGCCATGGCCAGACTCAAGCGCCTGAAAAGCCGTTATGAACCATGGCGGAAACTGGTGGCCGAACTTGAGGATGTTCAGGCACTGCTTTCTCTGGCGCTGGAAGCGGAAGAAGAGTCTATGGAGGCTGAAGTGCAGAAAGCCATTGATTCGGTCAGTGCTTCCTACGAGAAACTCCGCGTGCTTGAACTTCTGGGTGAAGAAACAGACGGGGCATCAGCCTTTGTTACCATTCATTCCGGTGCCGGCGGTACCGAGTCCTGCGACTGGACCGCCATGCTGTACCGCATGTACGGAAGATGGGTGGAGCAGCGGGGCTTTAAAATGACTCTGCTGGATATTCAGGAGGCTGAAGGCGGCATTAAGTCTGTTGATGTGCAGGTGGACGGCGACTATGCTCACGGCCTTTTAAAAGGCGAGGGGGGAATTCACCGGCTGGTCCGCATCAGTCCCTTTGATTCTGCCGGCCGCCGGCATACTTCTTTTGCTTCGGTTTATGTTTCGCCTGTTTTTGATGATGACATAGAGGTGGACATAAAGCCTGAAGATATACGTGTTGATACCTACAGGGCGTCCGGAGCCGGCGGCCAGCATGTTAATAAAACTTCCAGTGCCGTCCGCATGACGCATCTGGAAACCGGAATTGTTGTTCAGTGTCAGAATGAACGCAGTCAGCTGAAAAACCGCGCCACAGCCATGAAGGTTCTCAAGTCGCGTCTGTACGAATTTTATCGTCAGAAACAGGATGAGGAACGCGCGGAAGGGGCTGCGGAAAAAAAAGATATAGGCTGGGGAAGTCAGATACGTTCTTATGTTTTTCATCCATACACCATGGTTAAAGACCTGCGTACACGGCATGAAACCGGAAATATTCAGGCAGTAATGGACGGCGATCTGGACCCCTTTATTGATGCGTATCTGCGCTGGCGGGTGGACGATGATGAGAATTCTGATCGTTGATGATCTGGCGTTCATGAGAACCCTGATCAGGGATATTCTTGAATCAGCAGGACATGAAGTTGTGGCGGAAGCCGCTGACGGGCGCCAGGCTCTTCTTTTGCGGAGGGCCTGGAAGCCTGAAGTAACACTGATGGATATATCCATGCCCCGTATGGACGGTCTGGAAGCTTTGAGAAGAATCCGCCTGGAAGATCCTGCCGCTTCTGTTGTAATGTGCTCCTCTCTGGGCGATCAGAAGCAGATTCTGGAAGCCATACGTCTGGGAGCTTCTGATTATGTTGTGAAGCCCTTTCCAAGGGAACGGCTTCTTTCGGCTCTGAGTAAAGCAGCCGGAAACAAAAGGCGTCCGTAAATGCCGGCTCAGAGCTGTGGTTTCCGGGCCTTCAGGCCGGTTGTCTGTGTTTTTCTTGTAATCGCTGTTTTCCCCGTTCTGCTTTCTGCCGGTGAAAATGCTTCTCTGTGGACTGACGCGCGCTGGAAAGTGGGCACGGCACTGTTCGCCCTGAGCAGTGAAGAAGAAAATACCTCCGGTATCAGCGAGGTTTTTCCGCGTCTGCTGCTCAATTCATTACTGGATATACAGGAGCACTCTCTGAGCTTGACAGAGGCTGAACATCTTCTGCGCCAAAAGGTTGAAAAAGAACAAATGGACGCCTGGCGTTCTCTTTCTTCCCTGCGCCGGCAGAGGGACGATCTTTTTTTTGACAGCAATGCTGATGAACAGAGAAGACGGAACCTGGACAAACAAATTCAGGAAGCTGAAACCAAACTGCGTGTTTTGGAGAACAGGTTATCTGAACCTCTTGAGTCTTCATTTGCCGGACCGGTTCCTGAAGTTCTGCCGCTGGAATTTGTTTATCCTCCTTCCGGCGGGAATTTGTGGAATGTCAAAGACGGCCGCTTTGAGTCGTTCCGCCGGGAAAAAGAACTGGATGTTCTTCTGGCCGGGTCGGCAGTTATGGTGGGAACATATTCGGGTTTCCGTGTAACGGCTTACACTTCGGAGGGGGAAGTTGTTTTATGGGAGGGCGCGGTGGACTCCGCGGATGTTCCCATGGCCGCAGAAGAAGCTTCGGCACACGCGCGGACTTTGCTGCTGGGCCGTCAATGGGCCGGGGTTGATTTAACGTTTATTCCTGCCGGGACGGTTGTCAGTGTGAACGGGCGTAAAGTGGGTGTCGGCTCATGGAAAACAATGCTTCTTGTGCCTGGCCGGGTGGAAATGGAACTGAACATGAGCGGTTATGAACCGGCTTTTTATACGCTGACTCTCGGCGAAGCAGAGATACTCCGCAGGGAATTCACTCTGACGGAATCTGCTTTGCAATACGTTCTGGTTCAGACAGATCCTCCGGGTGCTGATGTCAGGCTGGGCTCTCTCTGGCTGGGGCGCAGCCCCCTTTTCATTGTCAGGCCTGAATCTGTCAGTCCTCTTACTCTGGAAAAAAAAGGTTTCCGCAGTAAAACCGTTGCTCTCTACCCGTATACGGAAGAGCTGCAGATTCCCCTTGAAAATGCTGTTCTGGCCCCTCAGGATGTTTTTGACAGTTCTCAGAAGAAGCTCCACAATTCCATTTTATGGTTTACTTTGTCTCTGGCACCCACTTTTATTCTTTTGGGAGTGTCGCGTAATTATGCCGAAATGAATATTCACAGCACCACTGCTGGAGATCAACGGACTTCGTATCAGGCCTATAAGCTGACCCGCGGAATTATGTGGGGATGCTTCGGAGCAAACACTCTGCTGCTGGGTAATGTCCTTTTCCGCCTGTCTCAGTACTTAAAAGCAGCCGAAACACTTTCAGATGAGAGCCCTTGAGGGGTTCCCGAAAAACCGCACTTGCCGTTAGGATACCGGCGACATGTTTGGCAGAAAGAAAAAACAGCCGGAATCCCGGGCGCCCGGGAAACAGACCGGCCGGCGTATCCGTGAACTTTTTTCACGCCGCAGCGCGGCAGATGAAGCATTTTTTGAAGAACTGGAAGAATTACTGGTTGAAGCAGATTTCGGCGCCTCTTCAGCAGTGGAACTTGTTGATGAGCTCCGCCGTGAGCTCAAAGGCCGTTCGGGCAGTCCGGACCGTGCTGAATTTATAAATACCCTGAAAGCCCTGCTGCTTCCGTCACTGAAAACAACTGACATCAGTCCCGATCCGGAAAAAACAACACTTTATCTGGTTCTGGGAGTTAACGGAGTAGGTAAAACCACTACCATAGCAAAAATGGCTTACCGTTTTCAGAAAGAGAGTAATGCCAAGGTTGTTTTAGCGGCAGCCGACACTTTCCGCGCGGCGGCCATTGATCAGCTGGGTATTCATGCCCAAAGGGTGGGCGCGCGCCTTGTTAAACAGGAACACGGCTCCGACCCCGGAGCTGTTATTTACGACGCGGTTACTTCCGCGAAGAGCCGCGGTGAAAAAATTATTATTGCCGATACGGCCGGCCGCATGCACAACAGGGTGAATCTTGTTAAAGAACTGGAAAAAATTGACCGTATTGCCCGGGAGCGCATTGGAGCTGACGGTGAGTATAAAAAAATACTGGTCATTGACGCGACAACCGGTCAGAACGGACTGCGTCAGGCGGAAACATTCCATGAATCTGTTGGAGTTGATGCTCTTGTTCTGAGCAAATACGATTCCTCCGCCAAAGGCGGACTTGTGGCAGCCATCAGCAGAAAACTGGGCCTGCCCTTTGCTTTTACAGGAAGCGGCGAGGGTATGGCGGATCTGATACCTTTTAATCCGGAGGAATATCTTGATGAACTTCTTTCCGGAGAGTAGAGTGCCGGCCGCAGCCGGCCTGACTGTTATGATGCTCTTTCTGCCTTTCCTGTGCCCGCTTGGGGCTTCTGACTGGTATTCCAGCAATTCGGCAGGTATTCCCGGCCGCCTTCTTTCAGCAGACGCTCCGTCTGCGGAAGGATGGAGTTTGTCTGTAACCCGGAAAGAAAAACAGGAAATTCATTCTTTATACAAAAACGGAACTCTCAATAAATCGTTTCATTTTTTCAGGGACGGCGGTCTGCTCACGGAAAAAGAAGAGCGTGACGCTTCCGGTCAGCTGGTATCCCGTGTTGAATACGTGTACGACAGTCAGGGAAATCCGCGCGCGGTGTTTATTCAGCCGAATCCCGAAAAAGACGAAGAAACCGCAGTTCTGGCATCGCAGCCGGAGAGCGCGGGCTCTTCTTCCAGAAATTTTATTGACGGCGGGGGAGCAGACTGGCTGATTACCCGCCAGAATAATCAGTATAAGCCTCTTAAGCAGCTTCGTCTGGAAAACGGTGAAACAGCCTCTGAAACAGAATGGAAAAGAGACAGTGAGGGGCGTTTGTATGAACAGCTGGTCAGCAATGGAAATGAAACAACCCGCAGCCTCTACGATTCAGAGGGCCGTCTGAAAGAAGAACAGATTGTTCAGAGCGGAATGACCGTATCACGGCGCCTGTATTTCTGGCAGGGAAAGGAACTGGTGCGTGTGGAAGAACGCGGAACCGGGTATAATAAGGTCAGAAACATTGTCTGGGCAGACGGACGCATGATACGTGAAACATTTATCAGAGACGGCTTGAGAGTCAGGGAAAATGAGTGGAAAACTCCCGGTGAAAAAGTGGAAACATTTTTTCGGGACGATATGCCGGTTATACGTATTTACTGGAAAGATTCGGTAAAACTCCGCGAGGAATTCCTGAGTCAGGGACAGGTTGTGCGTACACGGGAACGGAAGAGCCCTGAAAATGTCCCTGACGGCATCCGTCCGGAGGAGTACGCTGCGCCTGAGCCTGAATTGGAGAGTAAGCTGTGACATCTTCCCGTCAGTCTTCCGGTTTGTGGCTTGCCTGGGTATCACGGCGTTTTCTGACCGGCCGCAAGGGCGGAAGGGGAAGGCTTGTTTTTTTCTTTTCCCTGGTTCTTATTACAGCCGGAGTGGGTACACTGAACACCATACTGGCTGTGATGAACGGTCTTCAGCAGGGATACATACGGAGCATACTGGAAATCGGTTCGTATCACCTGCGCTGGAATGCCGGGGGCGACACCCTGGCTGAACAGCTCAGTGACACAGATATTAACGGCATTGCCTCTGTGCTTTCATCTGATAAAATGAGCCGGCTTGTTGTTCCGTTCAGGGAAGGGCAGACAATGCTCACCGGTGTCCGGCCCCGTCCCGCCGGAGCTCTTATCCGCGGTGTTCCTGAAAATATTTATGAAAGGGACAAGGGACTGGCTTCCAACCTGTTTATGGTGGAAGGCGAGTTCGATTTAAGCGGCAGCGGAATTGTGCTGGGACGTGAGCTGGCTTTAAATCTGGGTGTTGAAGCCGGAGATACGGTTAAGGCGCTGGATTTGGGAGCGGAAGGTTTTAACCTTGTGGAAGAATCGCTTGAGGTAAAAGGTGTGTTCAGATGCGGCTACCGGGAGTATGAATCCGCTCTGGCTTTTGTTTCACTGGACAGTTCCACACGCATACTGGGCCGGCGGCCTGCTGAAATAGGAGTAAAACTCCGCCAGGTGGACAGGGACCGTCAATACATGGCCCGGGTGCTTCCTCAGCTTGCAGACTATCCTGAGCCCGGGCAGCTGCAGTCCTGGCGCGAAACCAACCGCTCTTTTTTCGGGGCGCTGAGAACTGAAAAAACAATGATGCTTCTGCTGCTTGCCCTTATTTTTGTTGTTGTAGCGGTGAATATTGACCATTCTCTGCGCCGTATGGCCACTGAAAGAACCGAAGATCTGGCTCTGCTCAAGGCTGTGGGCGCCTCCCCCTCGGATGTCCGGTTTCTTTTTCTGCGTTACGGGCTGGTTATAGGCGGAAGCGGCGGTTTGCTCGGCAGCATTCTGGGGGTGCTTATTGGTTCTCATGTGGACAGTATTATCGGCTTATTTGTCAGACGGAGTTCTCTGGAAGCGTTTTTCCGAAGTTCGCAGGTAATGCCCCTGGATGTTATTATTATATTCGCCATGGCATTGCTCCTTTCATGCCTTTCGGCAATAAGGGCCGCTTCCATGGCCGCGCGTCTGAAACCGGCAGAGGTGCTTCGAAGTGAATAGGGGAAACAATATGGATAATTACGCGCTGGTTTTGAAAAATGTCAACAAGAGTTATATGTCCGGCTCCCAGAACCTTCAGGTTCTCCGGGATATTTCCCTGACGGTAAAGAGGGGCGAAAGCATTGCCGTTGTGGGAGCTTCGGGCTGCGGAAAGAGCACACTGCTGAATATTATTGGCGGGCTGGATACGGCTGATTCCGGTTATATCCGTGCCGGTTCCTTTACCGTGAGTGAGTTAAACGAGAAAGCGTTAACCGCTTACCGTTCACAGGGTGTGGGTTTTGTTTTTCAATTTCATTATCTGCTGAAGGATTTTACAGCTCTTGAGAACGTTATGCTCCCCATGGTTATGGCCGGCTGCAGTAAAAAGGAAGCCTCCGTCAGAGCCATGAAGGCCCTGGAAGATGTACGGGTTGCCGAGCGGGCTTCTCATTATCCTTCCCAGCTTTCCGGCGGAGAACGGCAGAGAGCGGCTCTCGCGCGGGCGCTGGTTAATAATCCTGATGTTATTCTGGCCGATGAACCCACCGGAAACCTTGATGAAGCGCATAAAACGCTGGCGGCGGATCTGCTCTTT
>PDRU01000014.1 GCA_002748225.1 Spirochaetales bacterium
GTCAACGGTTTCAGGATTCCATTCCCGGGCGGGAACATATTCCACACCGTGGTCGGAAATGCGGCAGCCGTTCTGGTGAAAAAAGGCATGGCGTACCATCAGGGCTTCCAGCAGACTCTCCCAGCCGAATATGTGTCCTCCGGCTGCATTGGCCAGTTTCTTTATATACCTTTCCCATGAGGGAAGGTCTTTGAAATTGTACACCCGGTCGGGGCGGAAAGCCGGAAACATCTGCAGTTCTGATGAGGCAGAGTTTCTGAAGGCCTGGTGGTGAGAAAGACTGTCGGCCGGATCGTCTGTTGTGCAGATTATACGGACCTTCTGCATTTCCAGCAGGCCTCTGGCGCGGAAGTTATTTTCGCGCAGGCAGGCGTTGGCGGTTTCCCATATTTCATCGGCCGTATCGGGAGAGAGCAGTTTCTTTATGCCGAAGTAGCGGCGCAGCTCCAGGTGCGTCCAGTGGTAAAGCGGGTTGCCGAGAGTCTGAGGCACAGTGGCTGCCCAGGCGTTAAACTTTTCCCGGGGAGAGGCGTCTCCGGTACACAGACGTTCGGAAAAACCGGCACAGCGCATGGCCCGCCATTTATAATGATCGCCTTCCAGCCATGCTTCCCAGAGGTTGGCAAACGGCCGGTTACCGGCAATATGGGCCGGGGAGAGGTGGTTGTGATAGTCGATAATGGGCAGGCCTTCGGCGGCTTCATGGTAGAGCCGTACCGCAGAGGGCGTGCTGAGCAGGAAGTCTTTTCCCATGAATTCTTTCATTTGTGTTTCCTTAAATTCCCGAGAACGCGGAGAATCCTCCGTCCACGGGAATAACGGTTCCGTTGACATAGCCGGAAGCGCTGGAGTCAGCCAGCCAGAGAAGGGTTCCCAGAAGTTCTTCTGGCGCGCCCAGCCGCTGGAAGGGTATGTGGTCCAGAATTTTGAGCGCCCTGTCCGTCCATGTACCGTCGGGGTTCGTCATAAGGCTGCGGTTCTGATTGGTCAGAAAAAATCCCGGAGCAATGGCATTAACCCGTATTCCCGTGCGGGAAAAGTGTACCGCCAGCCATTGTGTCAGGTTGTTCACGGCGGCTTTGGCGGCTGAGTAGGCTGGTACTTTTGTCAGCGGCAGAATGGAGGCCATGCTGGAAATATTAATAATAACACCGTTCTTTTTTTCCGCCATGCCCCGGCTGAATATCTGGGTGGGGAGCAGGGTTCCGATTAGGTTCAGATCCAGTACAAAGCGGAGGCCGTCAGGATCAAGGCTGAAAAAGGAGTTTAAGTTTTCGGCTGTGTTTTCCAGCTGTTCCGGCAGCAGGTATTCCGCGGCGGTGTTGCCCCTGGGATCATTCCCTCCCGCGCCGTTGATAAGAATGTCGGCGGAAGCCCAGGTTTCTTCAATTGTTTTACAGGCCTGCCGCAGGGCTTCGGGGTCTGTAACGTCGGCAGAAACGGGAAGTGCTTTGCCTCCGGCTTTGCTGATGCGTTCGGCTGCTGTTTCCAGGGTTTTGAGCGTCCGGCCTATAAGGGCAACAGAAGCTCCGCATTCGGCCAGCGCCTGAGCCATGGCGCTGCAAAGAATGCCTCCGCCTCCGGTAACAACAGCTACTTTGTTTTCCAGGTTTACTTTAAAAGGGACCATGTTTTTCCTTCTGAACGTATTCTCTAATGATTATTATCATCAGTCAGTTCAATTGAAAAGCCTTCTGTAGGCCGCTGATGGACGAAAAGCCTTCTTTTTCCATGTATTCCCGGCGGCCGGCCGCTGTTTCCACCGCAGCCGGCGGATTATGACAATGAGCCGCGCCTGCGGCCGTGCCTGCCGGCGGAACCGGCACGGGACGTGGGTACGCATTGCCGGATTTGAAGAGGCGGTTTTCCGCGGGACTGGCTGAACGGCTGTCTGCTGTGATAATATAACGCCGCCCGGAGTCCTTTTAATGTTTTCATACAAGTTTGGTTTTGTCGCAAAACTTCTGTTTTTTATTTTTGTTTCCATATTAATTCCCTTTATTATTTTGTCATTCTTTCTGAGCACTGAAATTAAGGCGGCAGTTTATAAGGAAAAACAGGATAAGCTGTTCGGTCTGGCCATGCAGCTGGATCAATATCTTGAAGGCACTTTTGAAGATATTCTTATTCAGAAGAGGGCCTTGTCGCTGGACCGTGAACAGCAGATTGATGTTTTAAACCGGGAGCTGCGGGATATAACCGACTTTGTTGCGTCGGGAAACCCGGGTGTGGGTGTTGGATATTACGCGAAGGATCTGGATGCTGTTATAACTTACGGTCCGAGTGAAGAGTTTGATTATACGGTTGGAATTTCCATAGATAAAGGCCATGAGGGCCTGATCGTTATGGAAACGGGGGAAGACCGTGTTCAGATGGGCGAACTTGTCCGCGGCAACATTATGAACTGCATGCATCCCATTGTCCGTAATGAAAGGGTTATTGGGTATATCTGGTCGAATGAAACCATTGATATGGTGCAGGCGCAGTTCGGCCATATTATGAAGCGGGTTATTTTTCTTGTTTTAGCCATCTTTGTTATTATTTATTTCAGTGTTTTTATTGTCTCGAAGATTTTTTTGAACGGGATTGATATTCTGAAATCAGAAATTGAAAAAAT
This sequence comes from Spirochaetales bacterium, assembly GCA_002748225.1. Lineage (GTDB taxonomy): Bacteria > Spirochaetota > Spirochaetia > DSM-2461 > DSM-2461 > UBA2779. The sequence goes on from PDRU01000014.1 coordinate 2,618, forward strand.
TATGGACGAGCCGAATCACCGGATTCCCCAGGTTGCCGGAGAGCTGAATATAATAGGCACGGAAGTAAACAGGCTGCTTAACGGCATAGACAGCGAGAAATCGCACAATAAATATATTCTGGACGCGGTTGTCAGCAGTGTTATTGTTTTGTCAAATGACGGTGTTATAACGCACGCCAATCCGGCTTTCTACAGGCTGTTTAATCATCTGGATGAAAAAGTTTACGGAATGCAGTCGCGGAAAATTTTTGGAGAAGCGGTCGGCAGAATTATAGACCGGGGGTTGTTTAATAACGATTACTGCGATTCTGAGGAACTGAACCTGTTTGACAAAATTGTAAAAGTTTCCAGTAACGCGGTAATTGACGGACAGAACAAGCGGCTGGGCCTTATTCTGATTTTTCAGGATATTACGCTGATAAGAAGATACGAAACGGAACTGAATGAAAAGGAACGCGCGGCGGCTCTGGGAGAAATGAGCCTGAGTGTTGCGCATGAACTGAAAAATCCGCTCACTTCCGTGAAGGGTTTCACGCAGATGCTCCAGGAGCCGGCTGTCAGCGATGAAAAGAGAATGAAATATCTGGGCATTATGGAAGATGAGCTGAACAGGGTCAATTTGCTGCTTAACGATCTTCTTCTTTACGGCGGCCCCTCTCCGGTGCAGAAGCGGGACGAGGATCTTGTTGATATTATTCAATGTCTGTTCCGGGAGTACCGGATGGTGAAGCCTGATATTGAATTTGTTCTTGATTTTGAAGCGTCCGGAAATTTTGTTGTACCGCTTGATAAAAACAAGATGATTCAGGTTTTTGAAAATTTAATCAAGAATTCCATAGACGCCATGGAAAAAGTTGATAAAGGTAAACTGCTTGCCCGCTTGGAGCGTTCGGATGAACAGGTCTTTATAGTTTTCAGGGACAACGGATGCGGTATTAACGAGAATAATTTTTCCAGGATATATAATCCGTTTTTTACAACAAAAATAAAGGGTTCCGGTTTTGGTCTGCCTATCTGTTACAGAATTATCGAAAAACACGGAGGGAGCATTCATGTTTCTTCAATAGAAGGTGAGTATACGGAGGTCAGTATTGTTTTGAACGGGAAGGGGGCTGCTTAAATGAAAGACACAATTCTTGTTGTGGACGATGAAAAAAGTGTCAGGGTTTTGTTAAGGGAACTTCTGGAGAATGAAGCTTACTCTGTTTATGAAGCCGGCAGCCTGAGCGAACTTACCGCCTTTCTGCAGAATATGGTTCCGGATATTGTTATTCTCGATCTGGGCCTTCCGGACGGCAGCGGCATTGAAATTATTCCGGCAATAAAGGAAAAATGCAAAAATACGGAAGTAATAGTTATTACAGCAATGGGAACGGTGGATAACGCTGTTGATTCAATGAAGCTGGGAGCGTATGACTTTATTACCAAGCCGTTTGACACCAGAAAAATTCGGCGTTCTGTTGAAAGGGCCCTGAACTATGTCAAAGTAAGACGGGAAAACATGGCTTTGAAGCTTCAGCAGAAAAATCATCTGTATTATGAGGAATTTATTGGTGAATGTACTCAAATACAGGAGTTGAACAAACTTGTTCACAAGCTGGCTTTCGCGGATGTTCCCATACTGATAACCGGTGAAACCGGAACAGGGAAAAACATCCTGG
>PDRU01000254.1 GCA_002748225.1 Spirochaetales bacterium
GCCAGAGCCAATTCCATTCTCTTTTGAAGAACATTCAGCAAGAGGTTCATGTTCCGGCCGTGAGCCGATGAAACGGGTAAAGGCTCACCCAGCCCCAGAGAGTGAAATTCGGCGGCCATATAATCTTTTTCGGGTGTATCCGATTTATTCACCACCAGAACAACCTTCTCCGCGTAACGGCGCAGAGTTTCAGTCAGCCGCGCGTCCTCCGGCGTGTATTCGCCAATTTCCAGCAGAAAAAGTATAACATCGGCATTGCTGAGCGAGTCCAGGGAACGGCGGGAAACCAGATCATCAAAAACATCGTCGTAATGGGCTTTTACTCCGCCGGTATCAATCAGAACAGCCGGAATGCCGGCAATAACACATTTTTCCTCTATAACGTCCCTGGTTACTCCGGGCGTGGGATCGGTAATGGCTCTTCTGCGCCCGAATAAGCGGTTGAACAGTGTAGACTTTCCTACATTGGGCCGGCCGGCTATAAGCACCCGGGGTCGGTATTCTTTATCCATTACACCATATTACGGATGATTCACGATCACTGTCAAATCTCTCAAAGGCGGGTATAATAAAACCCATGAAGCGTTCCCGTCAAAAAAAGCAGCTGAAAAGCCTCAACCCCCGCCGCAGCCCTAAAGGCGATAAAAACAAATCCGTTCCGGCAAAACGTTTGGATCCCCTTACGGCTGTCCTGGCTTTTATTGCGCTCTTGCTGCTTATTCTTATTTTTCTGATGATTGGCCGCAAACCTGCCGGCCGCCTTCTTCCCGTACCGGAAACCGCTTCCGGGCCCAACTCCCCAGAGAGCAAAGGAAAGAACATCCCGGCTGTTTTTTGTGCGTGTAAGCGGAGACGGCAGCATAGGAATAAAGGGTGTACTCCGGCAGCATCCTGACACCGGCTCTCCCCTGACAAACGCCCTTCAGGCACTGCTGCAGGGCCCCGGGCCTGAAGAACTCTCCAACCAGCTTCTCTCGCTTATTCCGGAAGATTCCCGTCTGCTGGGCGCCCGCGTGGAAGGCGGTATTGCTTTTCTGAATTTCAATGAAGCATTCCGCTTTAACGCGCTGGGTATTGAAGGCTACAAGGCCCAGGTAGAGCAGGTAGTGTTCACGGCTACCGAATTTTCCACAGTTGATAAAGTTCAGTTTCTCATTGAAGGCCGCCGTATTGATTTTCTGGGGGGCGAAGGTTTCTGGATAGGCGATCCCCTGGGCCGCGGCGATTTCTAGTTCCGGCTGCCGAGAGCCTCTTCCACACGCGTTTTTACAAAGGCTGCGTCAGAAGCCGGCTGCCGGGAGAGAAGAAGAAAAATCTCCAGATTCCCCTTTCGCCCCCTCACCGGAGAAGCTGCGGCGTTATGAACAAAAACCCCCTCT
>PDRU01000015.1 GCA_002748225.1 Spirochaetales bacterium
CGGCATTTAAGCCGGCAGAAAGGAATGTGAACGTAGAGGGAAAGATCAGCGGGGAAAGCCAAAAGATTTGAACGGCCAGTAAATAAAGATAACCCGCCCGCGGATATCCCGCGAGGAGACAGCGCCCCAGTAAAGAGAATCGTTAGAGGCGCCCCGGTTATCGCCCAGAATGAAAAAATCATCATTATCCAGAGTCAGCTCGTCCATATTGCCCGAGAGCGGCCCCTTCCAGCCTTCAGGCAGCTGTGGAACGGCAATGTCGTATTCCCTGCCGCTCACTTCAAATTCGCTGAGAAAAAAACTCTCGGAAGCCGTTTTAACCCGTGCTTCAGAGTTCTGCATTTTTACAACATCGCCCGGGACGGCAATAACGCGCTTAAAAATGGGTTCATCGCCATTGCCGGCTTTCTGGAAAGTAACAAAGCGCAGCACCGGCTTAAAAACAGCGGCCGGCCAGCTGTCCCTCGGCCGGTAAGGAGGACTGACCGCCACAACATCACCGCGCTCAGGCGTTCCGCCGAACGCGTAAGTTAAAACCAGAAAACGCGTACCGGGAGGATAACCGGGCTCCATGGCGCTGGTATCCAGAACCCAGGGCTGAAGGACAAAACTGCTCAGCAGCAGAAAGAGCAGCACAGCCAGGGTAAGAAGAAGCGTTAAACGCAGACGGCGCTTCTGATGCCTCCTCCGGTCTTTATACGAAAGACGGGTACTGGACGACGAAGAGATCACCGGATATTCCCCATGCGGTTCAATGGCCAGTAGATAAACATGGCCCGGCCGAGGATCTGACTTTTACGCACCGGACCAAAATACCGGCCGTCCAGAGAGTCGCTGCGGTTATCGCCTAAAGGCAGCACCCAGCCCCGCGGCACATAAATGCCCTGGCGGTACACCACGTCCTGAAAAGCCAGCGGAGAATCCTGGGGAAAAAGGGTGCGCAGAAAACGCACATCCGTCTGTTCCTGCTCGTAAAAATCGCCCAGATTTTTGGCCAGAGGCGAAACCCACTTTTTCTCAGCCTGCGCCTGCAGAGCGGGATCAACCGGGAGCCCCGCCCGGTCTGTGCGCACCGCTTCAATGGTGGCGTGCATTTTATCGTAGTAGGCTTCATCCAGAAGCAGCTGATTGCCGTACTCCAGTGAGGAATAATTCTTAAACTCTTCTTCAGGCAGAAAGTTTTTTTCACCGACTGGCTTAATAAAAAGATGTCCCCTGTGGAACTTAACCGTATCGCCGTTTTCGGCTACCAGGCGTTTAATAAGCAACTGAACAGCCGGCTGGCCGTCTTTACGGTTCAAATCAACCAGGGAAAGCGTGGCCATGTAAAGAACACGCTGAACTATTTCATGTAAAAGCGAAGGGCTTTGATATTCGGGATTTTCAAAAATGATCACCTCGCCGCGCTGGGGCAGACGGAATGCGGGCAGCTTGGCAACACCAGGCAGCAGTTCGGGACCGAAAGTCATTTTATCCACAAAAATGCGGTCGCTGACATTGCGCTCATTGGTGTAGGGATCTTTACCGCCTATAAGGGTGTGGCGCATGGAGCCGGAAGGAATCTGGTAGGCCTGAAAAAGGTACTGATTCAAAAGCAGTACAATCATAATGGCCCAGGCAAAGGCATCCAGCCATTCCATCAGAACGCCCCGCGCTTTCTGCTTGCGGCGTTTCTTTTCCTGACGGCGGGCCCGGTTTGTTAAGAGTTTTTCGGTAAAGGTCTGTAGTTTGTCGAGCCAGTCCGGCTCTGCTGTTGTGCTCACTCCACCATATTAACAGCAGAGCGCCGTATTGACTATACCGTTATTCTGCAGCACTCGGTATCTGAGGCGGTCTTTTTACCGGCTGGAGCATACTTTTTTTCAGTTTCCAAAAAAGTAATTTTTATATTTGCGTGATATATTAAAAACATAGGGAGGATTATACATGAATCCAACTGTTTCCCGAGCAAAAATATTAAGCGTTATGAAAGCGGCGGTACTGGTATCGGCCGCTTTATTTATGTTCTTTTCATGCAAGAATCCGTCAGGGGGAACACAAGGCGAAGGCTCTTATGTTCCTGGCGGCATTTCCATGATTTTAAGCCCTGACAAACTAACAATTAAAGTTAATGTAACTACTGCCGATGGTTCAGAAGTTTCTGTGGAAGGATGTGCTGAAACCAGCATTCCCGGAGACGGTTCGGCACAGACTCTCAATGCCAGCGGCACCACTGTTAAGCTGCGGGGGAATATCACAGTTTTTAATTGTTCCGGCACCCACACTGACAATCAGAAAATTACGGCTATTAATGCTCAAGGCTGCGGCACTTTGGAAAAACTGTACTGCAGCTATAATCAGCTTACAGAATTGGAAATAGACAGTTTATCTAATCTAACAGTTTTGCATTGCAGGGTGAACAGGCTTACTGAACTAAATGTGGGCAATTTCTTAAACCTTACATCGCTGAGTTTTTCTTCTAATCAGATATCCAATGTGGATATTGATAATTTGACGAATTTGGAATTTTTGCACTGTGCCGATAATCCACTCAGCTCTTTTCAAGTTAATCATTTATTAAATTTGGAAAACCTGGATTGCTCCGAACTTCAGCTTAGCGAACTGATTATAGATAATCTGACAAATTTAAGATATCTCAGCTGTGCTGATAATCAGCTGACCGAGCTGGACCTTGTCAATTTAACGAATATTCAGTGTCTCTGGTGTTACCATAATCAGATAGCTGAGCTGAATTTAACAAATATGTCTAACCTGGAGCTGGTTTCCTGTTTCCAAAATCAACTTACAGAGCTTAATGTCTCGAATTTAGCAAAATTAAAGGGACTGAGCTGTGAATTCAATCAGATAACTTTACTAAATGCGGCTAACGCGACTGCCCTTACAAGCCTGTACTGTACTAACAATCAAATTACTAACCTTAATATACAGAACTGTCCAGCTTTAAGCTCTCTTCGCTGTGCTAAAAACAACCTTGACAGCGCGCATTTTACGGCCATTTTCAACGCATTACCCACACGGTCAGGCAGTGATAATGCGGAATGCCGCCTGTTTTGGGAAAACGACCCGGATGAACATAATTATCAATTTACCACGGCTACGGCTCCAAACGGTTTTACCAACGCCAGAGATAATAAAAACTGGGCAATGCTGTATCATCCCCAAAACGGCGGATACAACGAGTGGATAGATATACCATAAGGCTTTCAAGGCGCAAGCCTTCGCACAACGAACGGCAGTTCAAATAAACTGCCGCAAATGCTGCCGCTTTCATTATTGACCACTGTTTTCCCAAAAACATATAATCAGAGCCATGTCTGCCCGCAACAACACGGAATCGGAAACTCCTGTAGAATCCATTTCCGTCTCGCTTAAACCTGTTTTAGGTCTCTCTCCGCGGCTTTATGTGCCGATTCTCTGGCTGTTTCTTATCGGTCTTGCCGTCTTTTTCCTGCTGATTCTCCCCGGCCTGCGCCGGAACGGAACCTGGCTGACTGTGGACACTCTGCCTCCCGGCTGCGAAGTTATTTTTAACGGTCAGCGCCTCGGGCCTTCAGGAAAGCCTGTCTGGGCACCCAAAGGAGAGGGAATTCTGGAAGTCAGAAAACCCGGTTTCAGCTCATTCAGCGAAGAGACCACGGTTCCGGGACGGGTATTTGCGTCGCGGCTTTTCCCCTCAAAACGCTATATGCAGGTTATTTTGACTGTTAATGACCATTTTTCCCCTCAGGCGGCCGGTTTGAACTCATTTGCCGGCTGGGCAGGCACCGGACCGGAAAACGGACGCTACGCGCTGCCTCCTTCTTTAACACAGGCGGCCGCGGATCTGGCTTCTTTAGAAGGCGCTTTAGAAGGCGGCGCCTCAGATAACGCCGCCGCCCCAAAGGCCGCCGCGGCCGAAGGCAAAAAGCCCCCGCTGACCTGGGCGCCCGCGGCTCTGCCCTTCTCTCTGGACCAGCGCCATTTGGCGGATATACTCCGGGCCGAAATTATTACAGGCGGCGGCGGGGCGCCCGCAGGTGCCGCGCAGCTGCCCGAACTTATTGCCGCGGCGGCAGTTTTTCTTGATAACAATCCCCAATACGCCTCCGCGCTGACCCTGCTGAGCGGTCAGCAGCCCGGAAAAACCGGCAGCTCCACCCCGGAAGAGACCGAAGCGGATATGTTTTCCGCAAAGGCCGCCGCTGAAAAAGAAGCCGTAAACCGGCGCACAGAAAAACTCATAGCGGCCTTTCCGGCACTCTGGCAGGCCAAACGGTGCCCCGCTCAGTGGACTACACGGAGTTCTCCATTGCGGATCAGGAAGTAAGCAATGCCGCCTTTGCCGCCTTTGCCGCCGCTGTTCCAAAGTGGGCTCCGTCCGGCAAGGACACTCTGGTTAAAGCCGGCCTTGCCGACAGCGGATACCTCAAACACTGGGAAAACGGTCAGCCCAAAAGCGGCAATGAAAATGAACCGGTGCGCAACATCTCCTGGTATGCCGCCAACGCCTACGCCCAGTGGTTTACCGAACAATTCGCCCCGCCCGGCTGGACGGCCGTACTGCCGTCGGAAAATCAGTGGGAAACAGCCGCCCGTTTTGCCGGTATTGCCGCCAATACCGAAGACATTCCCCATGAAATGC
>PDRU01000255.1 GCA_002748225.1 Spirochaetales bacterium
GTGTTTAAAGCCTATCAGACACGTGTGGGAAACGGACCCATGCCCTCGGAAATGACCGGCGATGCAGAAGAACTGGCCGGCCGGCTGAGGGAGCTGGGGCATGAGTACGGTGTAACCACCGGACGTCCGCGTCGGATCGGCTTCCTTGATCTGGTGGCTCTGAAATACTCCGGCTGGGTGAACAGCCTGGACGGTTTTATACTGTCGCATCTGAATCTTTACGACGGTTTTGAAACTGTGAGCATCTGTACAGCCTATGAACTGGATGGGGAAGAAATACAGTACTTCCCCTCATCCGCGGCCGATCTGGAACGCGTTAAACCTGTTGTGGAGGATTTTCCCGGCTGGGAAGGCAGGGTGGCCGATGCCCGCTGCTGGGACGATATGCCCGAAGGCGCCCGCCGTCTGGTGCAGTTTATAGAAGAATACACATCTGTGCCGGTTCACGGTTTTTCCGTGGGACCGCTGCGTGAAGAAACATTTATGAAGGAAGGTCCATGGACAGTATTCTGATACTCGATTTCGGCGGCCAGACAACACAGCTGATTGGGCGCCGCATCCGTGATTTTGGTGTCTATTCGGAAATTGCCGCCGGCGATGAACCTCTGGAAAACGTCCTGCACCCGGGGATAAAAGGCATTGTTCTTTCCGGCTCTCCCAGCTCGGCCTGGGAAAACGGTTCTCCGCGGCCCGACCCGGCTGTTTTTGACTGCGGTCTGCCGCTTCTGGGTATCTGCCGGACGTTCGGGTGTGCGGCTTGAACAGAATTCCTCCGGCACGGCCGACCGCCTGTTTGAGGGCATACCTTCTGATTTTACCTCATGGATGAGCCACGGGGACAGCGTGGAAAAAACCGGCAGCGGCTATAAGGAAATTGCCCAAAGTGAAAACGGTGTTATTGCCGCGGCGGCCCACAAGGAAAAACCCTTCTGGGGTGTGCAGTTCCATCCGGAAATCAGCCACTGCGAATACGGAGAAAAAATACTGGAAAATTTTGCCTGCGGCATCTGCGGAGCGCAAAAACAGTGGAGCCTGGAGCAGTACATTGAATTGGAAAGCCGCCGCATAGCAGAGCAGGCCGGCAGCTTTGAAGTTCTGCTGCTGATTTCCGGCGGCGTGGATTCCACCGTCGCGGCCGGTCTTCTGCTGAAAGCCCTGGACCCGGAAAAAGTCTGGCTGATGTACATTGATACCGGCCTGATGCGCCGGGGCGAAACCGCGGAAGTGGAAAAAAATCTTAAAACTCTGGGTGCCCGCCATCTTTTAACAGTAAATGCTGAAGAGCGTTTTCTGAGCGCGCTGAAGGGCATAAGCGATCCCGAGGAAAAAAGAAAAGTAATAGGCGATACCTTTATCCGCGTTCAGGAAAAAAGGCCCATGTTATTAAAAGCCACCACAATGTGGGAACACCTCTTGTGAAGGCCAAGCGCGCAGCCGGAGAGCTTATTGAACCGCTGGACAAACTCTACAAGGACGAAGTGCGCCGGCTGGGTATGCTTTTGGGATTAGCCCCGCATGTAGTGTACCGGCATCCTTTTCCCGGTCCGGGTCTGGCCATACGCATACTGTCGGATGTAACACGTGAAAAGCTGGACATACTCCGTGAAGCAGATAAAATTTATCTGGACGAACTGCGCGCCCGGAAACTCTACGATGAAATATGGCAGGCCTTTGCCGTGCTGCTGCCCGTGCGGACAGTGGGGGTG
>PDRU01000016.1 GCA_002748225.1 Spirochaetales bacterium
TTTCCGATCAATCCGATCATATTATGCTCCGTCCCCTGCAACCTACTGCTTAATTTCCACATCGACACCGGCAGGAAGTTCGAGCTTCATGAGGGCGTCCATGACAGCGGAGGTGGGTTCAAGAATATCGATCAGCCTCTTATGCGTCCGCATTTCAAACTGTTCCCGGGACTTTTTATTCACAAAAGGCGACTTGAGAACGGTAAACTTGTTAATTCTGGTGGGCAGAGGAACAGGGCCCGAAACCTTGGTTCCCTGCTTCTGCACCGTATCCACAATGGCCCGCGCGCTCTGCTCGATCAATTCTACGTCGAAGCCTCTGAGCCGGACGCGTATTTTCTCCATTGCCTTGCTCCTCTCAAACACAGCCCCGCCTGCCTCGGCCGGCGGGGCTGGAATCACTCATTAAAAATTATTCAATAATTTCCGTAACCTGTCCGGAAGCCACAGTGCGGCCGCCTTCCCGGATAGCAAAACGCAGACCGGGATCCATTGCAATCTGGTGAATCAGCTCTACCGTAATTTCAGTATTATCACCAGGCATAACCATCTGCTTGTCTTCAGGCAGAGTAACTGTACCGGTAATATCCGTTGTACGGAAATAGAACTGAGGCCTGTAACCGCTGAAGAAGGGGTTATGACGTCCGCCTTCATCTTTAGTCAGGGCGTAAACAGCAGCCTTAAACTTGGCATGCGGATGAATGGAACCGGGCTTGGCCAGAACCTGACCGCGCTCAACAGCCTTTTTATCAATACCGCGCAGAAGAGCACCGATGTTATCACCGGCCTGACCTTCATCCAGCAGCTTGTTGAACATTTCAACGCCGGTACAGACAGTCTTCTGTGTTTCACGGATACCGACAATCTCCACTTCGTCGCCCACATGCAGAACACCGCCTTCAATACGGCCGGTTACAACAGTACCGCGGCCGGAAATTGAAAACACGTCTTCAATAGGCATCAGGAAGGGCTTGTCAACAGCCCGCTCGGGAACAGGGAAATACTCATCCATGGCATCCAGAAGTTCCTGAATACATTTGGTTTTTTCAGCATCGTCAATATTAGACATTGCTTCAAAAGCGCTTCCCTTAATAATGGGAGTTTCTTCCCCCGGAAAACCATACTCGCTCAGCAGTTCCTGAACTTCCATTTCAACCAGGTCCACCAGCTCGGGGTCGGCCAGGTCCATCTTGTTCATAAAAACAATCAGCTTGGGCACACCAACCTGACGCGCAAGCAGAATGTGCTCACGGGTCTGAGGCTCCGGACCGGAGTCGGCCGCCACCAGAAGCACAGCACCGTCCATCTGAGCAGCACCGGTAATCATGTTTTTGATGTAGTCAGCATGTCCCGGGCAGTCAACATGCGCGTAATGCCGGGGCTCTGTTTCATACTCAACATGGCGGGTATTAATAGTAATACCGCGCTCCTTTTCTTCAGGAGCATTGTCGATATCCTCGTAGCTCATTACCTTACCACCGTTCTTGGCTGCACTGTACATGGTAATGGCAGCGGTCAGGGTGGTTTTACCGTGGTCTACGTGGCCGATAGTTCCCACATTGATATGCGGTTTCGTCCTTGTGAATTTCTCCTTAGCCATTAACATCCTCCTAAGGCTACACGGAAAATGATCCGGCAGCCCCGAAAAAAAAACGAAACTGCCTTTATCTGCCGGCGGCGCCGCAACAGGGCCGCCACAACAGCAACAATCATGCTCAGGAATTATTCACATACGGGAACAAACCGGCAGAAAACGCCAGTTCGTAAAAGAGGGAGACTCGCCGCTGAACATCACTGTTTTCCGCCTGGGGCCCCGCCCCGGTTCGTCCAACAGTCCGTCATCCGGAAAGAACAACCTCACCCGAAAGCGGCCCAAATCAATCATCAAAAGAAAGCAGGGCATTCCGTGAGGGTTCCGAATTACCCGCCCTCGGGCAGGCATCCGTATCCATCCTGAAAGGATCCACTCTCCTTCCAGAACCACTATTTCCCCAAACAGGGGAAACTCTTTATACCAAAACCGGCAAAACAGCGCAAGCACCCCCTGCCGGATTTCTTCAATTCAGCCGCAAACTACCACTTGTAGTTGCTGAAAGCCTTGTTGGCCTCAGCCATGCGGTGCGTGTCTTCCTTCTTCTTGAAAGCCACGCCGGTTGAGTTAAAAGCATCCAGAAGCTCGGCTCCCAGCTTTTCACTCATACTGCGCCCGTTACGGCCGCGGGCAGCGTTAATAATCCAGCGCATGGCCAGGGCCTCGCGCCGCGCCTCACGCACCTCCACAGGCACCTGATAGGTTGAACCGCCCACACGGCGGGACTTTACCTCCACCAGAGGCTTAACATTGTCCACAGCCCGGAGGAACACCTCCAGAGGCTCCTTGCCGGACTTGTCGCCGACAAAACTCATGGCACCGTAGACATTCTTGTAACTCACGGACTTCTTGCCCTTGAGCATCATCCGGTTAACAAACTTGGTAACAACCTTGCTTCCGTACCGCGGATCAGGATCAACAGGACGGATCGGTGTTTCTCTTCTTCTGGACATATCTAACCCCTAAGCCTTCGGTTTCTTTGTGCCGTACTTGGACCGGCCCTGCCTGCGTCCGTCCACACCCAGAGTATCCTTGGTGCCGCGGATAATATGGTACCTTACACCCGGAAGGTCTTTTACCCTTCCGCCCCGGATACATACAACCGAGTGCTCCTGCAGATTATGCCCCACACCCGGAATGTAGGCTGTAACCTCAATTCCGTTCGACAGACGCACACGCGCCACCTTCCGCAGAGCCGAATTCGGCTTTTTGGGAGTAATGGTCATAACCCGGGTGCAGACACCCCGCTTCTGGGGACAGGACTGCAGCGCCGGAGAGTTGGTCTTCTTTACCGAGGACTTCCGCCCCCGCCTTACCAGTTGATTAATTGTCGGCATACTATGCTCTCTCTCCTCTTTACTTCACAAACCGGGCCACGATAATACATACACCGGATACCCATCCAGCTGCCGGTTCGTGTCCCCAAAGCAGGAGGATAGTAGCTTATTAACCGGAAAAACGTCAATACCGCAGGCCGCTTTTATTGCTTTTTCCAGCCATTTACGGGCGTGTCCCGGGCGCTGTTCTTTGAACCGGCGCCCCGGCCGGGCTTTGCGGGGCTGGCGGTGTTTTGCAGCGCAAAACACTGCTGCGCACCCCTTCAATCCCTCACGCGGCCTCACGGCCGGCCCTTTGACGGCTCAATACAGTTAGAAACCCTGCTGTTCAGGGAATCCGGCCTCCGCAGCAGGCTCTCCGCCCGCCGCGTTCAGCACTTCCTGCTCGGCCATCAGTTCGGCTTCACGGCGGCGCTGCTCCAGAATATCGGCCACATGAGCATCCAGGTCTTCGGTATCCTTGGTAAACAGCTTCAAATTCCTGTACTTGCGCATACCCGTTCCCGCCGGAATAATATGCCCGATAACCACGTTTTCCTTCAGTCCGCGCAGGTTGTCCACCTCGCCGGCAATGGCGGCATTGGTCAGCACGCGGGTTGTTTCCTGGAAACTGGCCGCGGAAATCCAGCTGTCAATATTCAGTGAAGCCCGGGTAATACCCAAAAGCAGCGGCTTGGCAACAGCCGGCCGGCCGCCTTCCCGCACAACCTTGTCGTTCTGTGTGCGGAACTGGTACTTGTCCACCTGCTGGCCGAAAATAAAATGCGTGTCACCCACGTCAATAATTTCAACCTTGCGCATCATCTGCCGGATAATAACGCCAATGTGCTTGTCGTTAATATTCACACCCTGCATGCGGTACACTTCCTGCACTTCATCCACCAGGAACTGCTGCAGCGCGTTTTCACCCTGAATTTCCAGTATGTCATGCGGATCTTTCGGTCCGTCGCACAGGGGATCGGCCGCCTCAACAGGGTCGCCGTTACGCACCAGAAGGTGACGGCCCATGGGAACCAGATGCTTCAGTCTGGCGCCATAGGGATCCACAACGGAAATAACCCTCTTGCCCTTGCTGAGCCCCTCAAATTCCACCGTGCCGCTAATCTGGGCCAGAATGGCCGCGTCTTTCGGTTTACGGGCCTCAAACAGCTCGCCTACCCGCGGCAGACCGCCGGTAATATCCTGAGTCTTCTGCGACTCTTTGAGCATTTTGGCCAGAGTCTGGCCGGCCTTAACCTTCACTCCGTCTTCAACGTTCAGATACGAGTTCTCCGGCAGGTAGTAATCCTGCAGAATTTC
>PDRU01000017.1 GCA_002748225.1 Spirochaetales bacterium
TACCGGCGCGGGAGTTACGGCGCTTATTCAGTCCTCGTCGGCGACAACGGTTCTTCTGGTGAGTCTGGTAAACGCCGGCCTTGTTACGCTGAAACAGTCTATCGGTGTTATAATGGGAGCCAACATCGGCACAACCCTGACCGCCTGGGTTATTTCACTGGTGGGATTCAAGTTCAATATAGCTTCTGTTGCCCTGCCTGCTGTGGCCATTGGTCTGCCCCTGTATTTCAGCCGCAGCGTGAAACGCCGGGAAACCGCCGACATTCTAATTGGATTCGGTCTGCTTTTTCTGGGTTTGGGTTTTATGAAAGACGCGGTTCCGGATATAAAAAACAATCCGGACGTTCTGATGTTTCTGTCGGACTGGTCCAGCTGGGGATTCGCGTCCACACTGCTCTTTGTCGGCATAGGTACAGTGCTGACTGTTGTGGTTCAGTCCTCTTCTGCCGCCATGACCATTACCATTACCATGGCTTTCCGGGGATGGATAGATTTCCCTGTAGCGGCGGCTGTTATTCTGGGGGAGAATATCGGAACAACCATTACGGCTTTTCTGGCTTCGCTGCCCATGAATGCCACAGCAAAACGGGCGGCCCGGGCGCACATGGTTTTCAATATTATCGGTGTGCTGTGGATGCTGCTTGTTTTCCGCAGATTTACCGGAATGATAGAGAACATTATTCCCGGCGATGCTTCCAATCCGGCATACATACCTGTTCATCTTTCCATGTTCCATTCAACGTTCAACATTCTTAACAGCTTTCTGCTTATTGGTTTTGTCGGCCCGCTTTCCCGTCTTGTGGAGAAAATGGTGAAGGAAGACAAGCCTGTTTCTTCTTCATACGCTCAGCCCTATAAGCTGCATCTGGTACCCGAAAACTTTGCGGACGCAATAGACTCCAACCTTATAACGATCCGCCGGGAGCTGGTTAAAATGGCCGCGGAGGCTTACGGCATGCTGACAATGGTTATTAAGGGCAGCCGGGAACCGAAAACCTTTGATAAGCAGTTTGAAGAACTGGCCTTAAGGGAACAGCGTGTTGATGATATGCAGGAGGAAATAATTGCCTACCTGACGCACTGTACCTACTATGGTCTGGGGGAGTCTCAGGCTGTAGTTGTTTCGGCTTTCCGCCGGGTTGCCCATGAACTGGAATCGGTAGCCGACAGCACTTTCGGTATAGGTTTGCTGGTGGGGCGTCTCCATAAGAAAGAATGGGAATTTCATAAGTCGGGTGATGAAGAACTTATGAAATATACTTTAATGGTGCTGGACTTTCTCCGGTATAACCAGGATTTTCTGGACAGAAAATTTTCTGATTATGATCTGGATCTGGCCAGACAGATGGAAGACGGCATTGACAGAATGCGCAACAAACTGCGGAAGAGATCGCGTAAAACCATTGAAAAGAATGAAAAAGTGGATGTAAAGGGAGAGCTGTTATTTATGGATATTGTCCGCCATCTGGAGCATATCGGTGACAGCTCCCTGAATATTTCCGAGGCAATTGTAGAGCTTCCCTGAGTGTCTGAACAAGGAATGCCAATAGGGTTTTTCGGCCTGTTTCGGTTGACTTTCAGGCCGTAGAGGGAGCATTCTCACTGTATGAGATTGAAAAGATTATTATTAGTAATGATTTTTCTGTTTCCGGTTTTCTGGGTCATGGCTGAAACTGATACCCCTGAAACCTCAGACGCGTCAGTTTATGTTATTCCCCTTCGGGAAGATGTGGACCGCTACCTGGGTGTTTTTCTGGGCCGTTCTCTGGAAGCTGCCAGGGAAGCAGGCGCCCAAACAGTTATTCTGGAAATTGATACCTTCGGCGGCCGGGTGGACACAGCCCTGGAAATTGCCAGCAAGATCGGCGCGGCTTCGGCCTGGGCGCGGACGGTGGCCTATGTTCCGGCTGATACCGGCGGAAGGGGCGTCAGCTGGTCGGCCGGAGCCTTAATGGCTTTCTCCGCGTCGGAACTCTGGATGGCGCCGGGTACATCAATGGGAGCGGCCGCTCCGGTTTATCAGACAGCCGAAGGCATGCAGGCTGCCGGAGAGAAAACGGTCAGTGCTGTCAGGGGACAGATGGCGGCTCTGGCGGAAAAAAACGGTTATCCGGTCGGGGTTGCCCTGGCCATGGTGGACGCCGATGTTGTTCTTCAGGAAATAACGCTTGATGGAAAAACGTCCCTGGCCACCATGGTGGACATTGACGCCTTTGAAAAGGCGGGACTGAAGCCGCGTATCGGCAGAACTGTAAGCGGTGAGGGTAAACTGCTTACCCTTACTGCCGGAGAAATGGAACGCTACGGTGTTTCATCGGGTACCGTGTCCACGCGCGGTGAGCTGCTGAGTGCTCTCGGCTACACGGAAGAAGATGTAGCCGTGCTGGAAAAAAGCACGTCAGATTCTTTTCTGACTGTTTTGACCAGCGGCGCGGTTACCAGCCTGCTGCTTGTTATAGCCATGGTGGCTCTGTATCTGGAAATTACCAGTCCGGGTTTTGGTGTTCCGGGCACCATTGCCCTTATTTGTTTTGCCGTTGTTTTCGGAGCCAGCGGAATGATGGGGAATCTGGGAGCGGCGGAAATTCTGATGTTCCTTATCGGGACAGTGCTGCTTCTTCTGGAAATATTTGTTATTCCCGGCTTCGGTGTGGCAGGCATTTCCGGTATTCTGCTGATTCTGGGCGCGTTAGTGTTCAGCATGCAGAATTTTTACTGGCCGAAGTTCGACTGGCAGTGGACAATTGCCCGAAGGAGTTTTACAGTTGCCGGAATTGGTCTGCTGGGCGGTATAGCCGGAGTGGCTGTGCTTATGACGGTACTTCAGCGGGCCAGCGTCTTTGACAGACTGATATTATTTAATTCGGATCATCAGGAGCAGAACGGCCGGATGAAAGCAAGGGGAAAACAGGGAAAAATTATGAATGGAACATCAGGAAAAGGCGTTTCGCCGGGAGATACAGGAATAGCTGTTACAGATTTGCGGCCTGTGGGAAAGGTGAAAATTAACGGCCGCACACTTGTAGCGGAAACGGAAGGTGAATACTATGACAAGGGTACAGCTGTGCTTGTGCAGATGGCCGATGGCGTGAAAATTATTGTTGTTGCAGAGGGGGATAAATAATGGGAATTCTTATGGTTGTTTTATGGGCTGTTGCCGGTATATTGGCATTATTATTTGTTATTGTTCTGTTCAAATTTTTTGGACTCTGGCTGCGTGCTCTGGTTTCGGGTGCCAAGGTGGGACTGGGCCGGCTGGTAGGAATGTGGATACGGAAAGTCAATGCCAAGGTTATTGTTGACAGCCGGATTGTGCTTGTACAGGGCGGTCTGCCCATTCACAGCGACAAGCTGGAAAATCATTATCTGACCGGCGGCGACGTTGTACGTGTTTCACGGGCGCTGGTTGCGGCGGCAAAAGCGGGTATTGAGCTGCCGTTTGACCGGGCAGCGGCCATTGATCTGGCCGGACGGGATGTTCTTGATGCGGTAAAGACCAGTGTTAATCCCAAAGTAATTGACTGCCCCAGCCTTGAGTCGGGAAAGCTCACCATTGACGCGGTGGCCAAGGACGGTATTCAGGTTAAAGCCAAGGCCAGGGTAACCGTGCGGGTCAATATAGATCAGCTGATCGGGGGTGCGTCCGAAGAAACCATTATTGCCCGTGTCGGTGAAGGAATTGTTACCACCATTGGTTCAGCGGCCAGTTACAAGGATGTGCTGGAAAATCCGGATAACATTTCCAAACGTGTACTGGAAAAAGGACTGGATGCCGGCACCGCTTTTGAAATTCTGTCCATAGATATTGCCGATGTGGATGTGGGTTCCAATGTGGGGGCCAAACTTCAGGCCGATCAGGCCGAGGCCGACCTCCGCCGCTTCCAGGCGGAAGCCGAGCAGAGACGGGCTGCCGCGCGGGCCCGGGAGCAGGAAATGGTGGCCCAGGTTCAGGAGAACCGGGCGAAAGTGGTTCTGGCGGAGGCCGAAATTCCGCAGGCCATTGCCCAGTCGTTCCGGGACGGAAATCTTGGAATTATGGATTACTACCGGCTGAGAAACCTTCAGGCCGACACCGATATGCGCAAGAGTCTGGGCGAGCAGTCAAGAGATTCCGGCTCCAGAGTGTAATTCATGGGAAGCATTATAGACATACTGTTCGGTCATCTTCCTCTTGTTATAGGTATTATCTGGGTTCTTTTAGTGATGAACAAA
>PDRU01000256.1 GCA_002748225.1 Spirochaetales bacterium
AAGTAAAAAGTAATCACGTGTAAGTACATGAAGTCCTCCATTTTCCAACATCCAGGATCCGCCAACGGCAGAGCAGCGGCTCAGGCCGTCAAACTCTGACTTTTCATCTTTGAATTTTACCGTAAACGCTCTTTTTCCTGTAATTGAGAATTCTTCAATAACCAGGTTCCCTAAGAATTTCGCAGCTTCAACATTCATAAGCAGCAGTCCGGCCTCGGCCACCGCAAAAGGAACCTCAGGGATTCTCCATTCACAAAGGAACTTTTCACCGGGGGCCGGGAAAGTATATCCCGCGCTAAAAATTTTTCCAGTTTCTGCGTCCCGGACAAAAGGGGTAATGCCCATGCGGCTGCCGCTGAATTTCTCCAGTCTGCCGGTAATTTTCAAGGTTTGACCGGGATAAGCAAGGGGGGTGAAAGACGGGCGGTAACGCTCATCATCAAAATCCTCCCTTCTGTAATAGGGCTTGTAATAAATACGGGCATTGTCCTCCCTTTCAAGGCGGTCAAGAAGTATGGAAACTCCAGGTTTTCTGTGCATTAATTTTGCGGGAGCAACCGGCGCCAGAGAATCCGAAGAACTCCTCAGTCCGCAGGTTGAACCCGGCAGGGAAAAATCCTATCATCGCTGAAGGTGCCCCGGGCTATTGCGGTTTCCGGTTTTTCTCCCTTGAGCCTGAGCCCCATAACAGCCAGCTCGCGGCTTTTTGTAGGGAGATCCATGTTATTAAGGGCTCCGGCAATGGAGCTTGCCGCGTGAAAATCGTTAACAGGTCTGCGGTAGCGGTCCGGTATCCCTTCAGGACCGTTAATGACTCCAAGAATAGAGCCCGCATTTCCCGCGTTGCAGTCGGTATCCCAGCCGCACATTGTGGCAATTTCAATAGTGCGGGCAAAATCACCGCCGCCGTAGTAGAGTGCCAGGGCGCAGACTCCGGCATTTGGTATAATATGACAGACTCCGGGATATCGATCGTATCCAAACTCCCGGTCCAGATAATCCCGGCAGCTGCGCCAGTCTTCAGGATGTTTCTGATAAAACTCCCGAACGGATGTTACTACCCGGACGTATTCGGAATCTTCAGGCAGGTAGGAGAGGGCTTTCTCAATAATCAGGGCCGGTTTATTCTC
>PDRU01000257.1 GCA_002748225.1 Spirochaetales bacterium
GACTTCTTGTAATACCACCGGTTTAATCAGAGCAATCGACTGCCTCGACCGCGCCGTTGGCATTGAAAAAGTAGCTATCACTATTGTGCGTCGCGTCGCTGATCCGGGCGATTACCACCGCGGCTTAACGAACGCCTTACAAGTTGATAAAGCACCCAATCACCAAGCGGTCGATTTGATGACGATTATGCCGCATATCGACGCTACCGGCCTATTGGTGCACACGCCGGTAACGCACGGTCACTTTATCAGTGTCGTGGCAACGCCTAAGCAAGATATTTCGGTCGAGCAAGTGATTGATGCCTTTGAAAAGCACGACCGCATCAAGGTCGTTTCAATTGATGAAGGTTTTTTGGGTAATGCCTCGGTCTTTCGCTATGGTCGCGACGTCGGCAATCCGCGCGGCGATGTCTATCAAATCTTTGTCTGGAAGGATATGATTGTCAAATCGGGCAAGGACATTATGTTTGGCATTCACATTCCGCAAGAGTCGGTCACGATCCCGGAGACAATCGACGCCATTAGAGCGGCGCTCGAAATGCAAACCAACCGCGCCGACGGCACCACCGCGACCAACAAATACTTAGGATTATTAAAATGAAAATAAAAACGCTAGACGATTTTCAGTTTGCTCAAAAGCGTGTCTTGTTACGCGTCGACATCAATTCGCCAATTGACCCACAGAGCAAAAAAATCGTCAATGAAAACCGCATCAAAAAGAGTTTGCCGACCATTAATAAACTGTTAAATGGCGGTGCTAAGCTGGCGATTATCGCTCACCAAGACGATGTATGCGGGCCGGCGGCGCTGACCGCCTATAACGATTTAAACTACGGCGAAGCGCTTATTATGGGTAATTTGCGCTATCTGACTGAAGAGATTTCGACCTTTGAAAACGATGTTAAACTAACGCCCGAAGCGATGCAAGATTGCTACTTAATCAGAAGTCTAAAAGGACAGTTTGACCTCTATGTCAACGAAGCCTTTGCCGCGGCGCACCGCAATGCACCCAGTATGGTTGCCTTTCAGGAGTTTTTACCGGCTTGTGCCGGCGACCTGTTCGTAGCGGAAGTTTCTAATTTGGATAAAATTCTAAAAAGCCCCGACAAGCCGAGCGTCTTTGCGTTGGGTGGCGCCAAAATATCCGATGCCTTTGGCATGATGAATCAGGTGCTGGAAAACGGCACCGCCGATAAAATCATTTGCAGCGGCATTACCGGCGA
>PDRU01000018.1 GCA_002748225.1 Spirochaetales bacterium
GATATAATCTGGTCATTTTGTCCTACATGACCGTACTGATTCAGGTAGGTTGTCTGCTCTTCACTGAGTTCCAGCTCTTTAATAATGTAGTCGTGAGTAGATTTCTTGAAATGCAGGATGGCCAGGTAATCCAGATTTTTCCGGGTTAAATTTCCTTTTGTCAAAGCTTCGTCAATAACGGCAAAGAAGTTCGGCAGGGTTTTCTCGCCCAGCTTTGCCTTAAAAGTTTCTGGATCATCAATGGTAAAATGAAACCCGGGAATATCGGCGGGCTCCATGGGCCATTTCCGGCTTCCGCCAACCTTAACGGTACACATCCGGCTGAACGATCCGTCTCCCCGGAAAGCCGTCCCGAGTATGTGGTTTTTGGGATAGCCTTTCTGCAGCAGAAGAGCGGCTCCTCCGGCTCCAAGGTCAAACATAAAACTGGTTTCCGGTGTGTTGAAATCTATAAGGTCGGCGTTGCGGTAACCGCTGATCAAAAGAACATTGTTGTATTGTTTGTTGGCCAGCATAAGGGAGCGGGCGGTTTCCATTCCGGCCATCATGGAGCCGCACATGGCTTCCATGTCAAAAGACCAGGCATTGACGGCTCCCAGTTCATGAGCAATATCAAGTCCGGCCAGCCAGCAGGGAAAATCTTTGTGCTGAGCTCCGTTCCATATAACTATGTCAATTTCTTCGGGACGGACGTTTGACATTTCCAGAGCTTTTCTTGCTGCAGCCAGTCCCATTGCCGCTGTTGTATCTTCCGGACCCGGTATTGGTTTGCGGTCGACACCGAATTTCTCCCTTATTACTTTTTCCGGAATATGGGCTGCCGCGGCAATTTCGGCGGCATCCATGAATTTTTTGGGAGTATAGATTCCCCAGCCGGCAATGCCTATTACATCATGTTGTTCTGTGTTCATTTCTACTCCTTTTACAGTCCCAGATATACTTTAACAACGTGGGGATTTTTTTCGAGTTCTTCAGCGCTCCCGCTTATGGCTATGCTTCCATTTTCCAATACAAAGCCCCGGTCTACAGCATGAAGAGACTCCCGGACGTTCTGTTCGGTAACAAGGATGGAAACTTCTTTTTTCATTTCCGCAAGAATTTCGTAGAGTTCGGAAACGATGCTGGGCTGCAGTCCAAGAGACGGCTCATCCAGAATAAGCAGTTTGGGACGGGCCATAAGAGCTCTGGCGATGGCCAGCTGTCTCTGCTGGCCGCCGCTCATTGTGCCTGCCAGTTGTTTAAGACGTTCTTTCAGAATGGGAAACAGTTTAAACACAAAATCCAGCCGTTCGGACATTCCCTCTGACTTGCCCGGAATGTAGAGACAGCCCAGTTCCAGATTGTCCTGCACGCTCAGAAAAGGAAAAAGTTCCCGTTCCTGCGGTACCAGGGAAATACCCATTTTTGCGGCATTGTGAGTTTCTATGCCTGTAATGTCCCGGTCCTGAAAACTGATACTGCCGGATGTCGGTTTTATTATGCCCATAACGGCATTGATCAGCGTTGTTTTTCCGGCACCGTTCGGGCCGAACAGACCTACAGATTCATTGCCGATTTCCATGTTCAGATCCCGAATAATTTCTATGCGCCCGTAGCCGCAGTTCATATTCTTAATTTTCAGCATCAGGCACCTCCACCCAGATAGGCATCAATTACTTTCCGTTCTCTGGCCACTTCTTCATAGGGGCCGCGGGCTATTACTTCTCCGGCATCCAGTACCATTACACTGTGGGTGAGTTCTTTTATTACTCCCATAACATGTTCGACAACACCAATTCCCAGGTTTCGGTCTGCGGCTATTTTCCGGATAAAATCGATCAGCGCAAACGACTCCTGGCTGGTCAGGCCGGCCATTATTTCATCCAGAAAAAGAATGGAAGGATCGGTTGCCAGAGCCTGGGCAATTTCCATCTTTTTTATTTCCAGAACGGTCAGTTCGTCTACAGGCCGTTCCAGGTTGTCAAGACCCAGTTCCCGGCAGAGAGTCTGCGCTTTTTCCCTGGCCTGTTTTCTGGAGAGGCCGCAGGCAAAAAGATAACCGACCATAACATTCTCAGTCAGGTTAAGATTTTCCAGAGGATGAATAATCTGGAATGTCCGGCTCAGTCCAAGCCGGCTTCTTTCGTGGGCCGGTAAAAAGGTTATATCTTTCCCGTTCAGGTGTACTGTTCCTTCAGTGGGCAGATACACTCCCGAAATAAGGTGAATAAAGGTTGTTTTTCCGGCGCCGTTGGGTCCGATAATACCCACAATTTCACCGGGAGTAAGGACAAAGTCTACAGAATTGACGGCTGTTAATCCGCCGAATTGTCTTGTCAGTCCCCGTGTTTCCAGTCCTTTCATGCTGCGGCCTCCTTCTTTTTCGGGGAGGTTATGCGGTGGAACAGTCCAACAAAGCCCTGGGGCATGAACAGAATAACCAGTATGATGATAATGCCGTAAACAATCAGATGCCCGTAAGGAATAAACAGTTTCAGATACTCTGCTATTACTCCCAGAACAATGGCACCGGCAACAGAACCCCATGTACCATAAATTCCTCCCAGAAGGGCCATGGCCAGAGGCAGGAGAGTGAAATCGCCTGAGAAGCTGTTTTCGGGAGTAACAAAGCCGTAGAGCTGCGCAAAAACAGCCCCCGCGGCTCCCATAAGAGCGGAAGAAATGACAAAAGCCTTGTTCAGAGAACTTGTTATATTTATTCCGCGGCTCATGGCAACAATTTCGTTGTTCCTGATGGCTGTAAGGGCAAAATGAAACCGGCTGTGCTCAACCAGTTCTGAAACAGCTATAACAGTCAGTGCAAGGCCGAGAGCCAGCAGGTAGGATGGCCATGGAGCTCCGTCAAAAATGACAGCGGGAAGAATTCTTCCTTCCGGCCCTCCGGCAAAACTCTTCCAGTTTCTTATGATAACCCGGAAAATTTCTCCAGCGGCCAGAGTTGTAATGGCAAAGTACATACCCCTGAGCCGGAGAATAACGCTTCCCAGCAGAAAGGCCGCTAAAGCCGTAAAAGCGGCTGCAAAAAATATGCTCAAAAAGCCGCTGATTGGCAGATTAATGGCAGAGAGAACAGAGGCGTAGGCTCCCAGACCGAAGAAACCCGCCAGCCCAAAGGACAGCTGCCCTGAACGGAGAAGAATGTCCCACGAAAGAGCCAGAGTCATGTAAATAAAAACTGTACGCATTATGGATTGGGGATACGGACCCGCGTAGAGGGGAAACAGTACAGCCAGAATAAGAATAATAATACCTGCGATCCGTTTCATCGGCGCCCTCCCCTGTAGGAGCGCACCAGGATGACAGTCATAATAAGGGCAAAGAATACAATGTGGCTCCAGCCGCTGTATCCCTGAAAAGACGATATAAAAGCCTCTGCTATGCCCAGAGCTGCTGCCGCGTAGAGGATGGTGGGCAGGTTGCCTATACCCGCCATGGCGACAAGCGCAAAACTTTTCATGGTAAAAGCTCCGCCCACAGCAGGAAATATGGACTGCTTTGTCAGAAAGAAACCGCCTACAACGCCGACAAGAGCTGTCGCAATTCCGAAGATAAGCATGTAAACACGGTCTACATTAATACCTACCAGCCGGGCGCCGTTAGGGTTTTGTCCCACAGCCAGTGCGGCTTTTCCGGTTTTGGTTTTTTTCAGGAAGAGCTGAAGTCCTGTAAGTATTGCAACAGCCAGGATGACAAAGACAAAATCGTATATTCCAAAATGGACATCGCCCATCTGCATGGATGCCGTAACATAATCCAGGCTCAGCTTGCGGGGCTGGCTGGTGGCCAGAAGATTAATGGCCTGTATAAGAACAATGGCAATGCCGAATGTCAGTATGAGCTGGTTTAATTCAGGTGCTTTCAGTGTGTGATGAATTGTGATTTTGTATATCACCATACCTGAAATAAAAAGTATCAGCGCGGCCGGAATCAGGGCAATCAAAGGATCTATTCCGAGACGTGTTGCCAGAAAATACGTCAGATAGGCTGACACCATCATAAATTCACCGTGGGCCAGGTTCACAATATGGACAATACCCAGGATCAGTCCCATGGGAATGGCCACAGAGGCATAGAGCCCGGCTCTCTGTATTCCGTAAATAACAACTGTGGGTTTCCACAGAAAAAGTGCAATTAGCAGAGCGGCTGCTGATAATACGGCAGCAACCCGCAGCTTTTGCAGTATTTTCTGATTCCTGATTCCCTGATGCTGGATAATGTTGGAAGGCGAGAAAGAAATTGTTTCTCCCAGCGGGGACTTGTAGTCGGTTTTTTCCATGGCCGCAATCAGTGCTTCTGTATCCAGAGAGCCGGCCCGTTCAATAGCTTCGGCTACAACATAAATAACGGTATAGCCCAGCGGTGCGAAATAGGTGGCCGGGACTGCTCCGTATTTTTTGACATAGTTGTCAGAGAATTTCTTGCTGACAGGTGAAATATTATTCAGAGACGGTGCCCACATACCGTAAAGGGTTACTCCTTCAGCCAGTTCGGATTCGCCGAAGTCGGGAGGCCATCCCGGAGGGGCTCCAACATACAGAGGCGGCGCAAATCCCATGGATTTGGACTGCTCCATCAGGGGCAGGGCGTCCGCGCCAAAACCGGCCCAGAGGAAAATGTCAGGATTGGAGGCTTTGGCTGTTTCCAGAACTGCGGTGTAGTCGCCGCCGCCTTTAGCCGCGCTGGTAAAGGAGTCGCCGTCAAAATCTCCCATATCGGCAAACAGGGCGTGCGACGCATCAAAAGAAGCACTTCCGAAGGGACCGTCCTCATAGGCCAGGAACCATTTTTTTGTTTTGATCCGGGGATATTTTGTTCCCAGTGCCTTCCAGCCTTTTACATAACTGGCTCCCTGGTTGTAGTCCCACGGATGAAGGTGGAAATACCAGGGTGCGTCTGGCCCCATGGCCTCTTCAGCCAGATGGCTGGCCGC
>PDRU01000001.1 GCA_002748225.1 Spirochaetales bacterium
GGCAGGGCCTTGTTATTGTTCTTCAGAAGGACAATACCGGCTTCGGCCGTCTGAAGCGCGCGTTTGTTGTGCTCTTCATGGAATTCACGGGAATCTGTGTCTTTAACCGGACGGCTGTACACTCCCGCGGTAAAAAGGGTCCGCAGAATTCTGCCGCACATATCGTCCAGTTTCTGCTGAGGAACTTCGCCGGATTCCACGGCCTTCTGAATACGTTCCCGGCTGAGCCAGCGGGCCTGGGGCATTTCCAGATCCATTCCGGCGTTCATGGGGCCGCTGGTGGAGTAGAGAGAGTTCCAGTCGGAAATAACCATGCCCTCAAAACCCCATTCTCCGCGGAGAATATCGGTAATGAGACGGCGGTTTTCCGAAGCCCAGACGCCGTTAATGGGATTGTAGGCGGTCATAAGCGCCGTAGCGCCGCCCTTTTTGACGGCGGTTTCAAAGGCCGGCAGGTAGAGCTCCCGCAGTGTGCGTTCGTCCATGTCCGATGATATTTTGTGGCGGTCGTATTCGGAGTTGTTGGCCGCCAGATGTTTTACGGTACAGATGACACCTTTTTTTGAGCAGGCCGATATGTAGGCGGCGGCCATTTCGCCGGCCAGGAATGGATCTTCTCCGAAGTATTCGAAGTTCCGCCCGCAGGTGGGAATGCGGGCTATATTGACTCCCGGACCCAGAAGAATGGAAATACCTTTGGCCCGGGCCGTTTCGGCAATACTTCCGGCCGCGCGGGCAATGAGCTGCCGGTCCCAGGAGGCTGCCATTGCCACTCCGGAGGGAAAGGCCGCCGCCGGACCGTAACTGCGCACGCCGCTGGTGGCATCGCTCATCCATACGGAAGGCAGCCCCAGCCGGGGCAGTGCCCGTATTCCCAGCGATTTATAGCCGCTTATGAAGCCGGCCTTTTCCTCAAACGTCATGGCCTCCAGAATGGAGGCGGCTTGTTCTTCAGCGGAGCGGCCGGCGGCCTTCAGACCGGGAAAATCAAGATCTTCCACTTTTGCCTGATTCATCTCGGCCAGGGTGGCGCTTTTCGATTCGTCAAGCATTATGTGCTGTATTAAACGTTTTAAAAGCCAACTGAACACGGGGTGTATTATAGCACACCTTGCCGGCCTGTGCGGCCCGGCCGGGAATGGCCGGGCGGGGCAGGGACGGGCTAGAGGTGCTTAGCCTATTTCGTTTCCTACTTTCCGGGCTCTTTGTGGTTTGTCCAGATCAACGCCGGCCGCAAGACCTGCTTCCACCAGAAGATTCCATCCGGCAGCCAGCTGAATGTATTCCTGCCATTCGGGAACATGGGGAACTTTAAGAGTGGGAAACATTGTGTCCCGGGAAGCTATGGCTATAACCGAAAGTCCCACACCGTCAATCAGGCATTCCCTGAATTTTTCTTCTTCTTCCGGGAAGGGATTCACAAGTATAACCACATCTTCTTTAACCATTATTTCTTCTATGCCGTGAGCCGTGTAGGTTCCTTCCAGAAAGTCCGACTGCTTGCGGACAATCTCGTTGGTTTTGAGAGTGAGTTCTTCTGCCACGCCGTCATTCCGTCCGGCAAAGAAAATACTGCGGGCACTGGCCATGGCGGAACTGAACTGCTGAGGAACCGGCATGTTAAGCGTTGCTTCCACGGCCTCGGCTCCGGGGTTAATATCAGGTAAATCCGTACCGTTGAGAAGACTCATAAGAGTCTGTACGGCCAGAGCCTGCTCCACAACGCTTTTGGTTGCCGCGACAGCGTCTTCCGGTCCGCAGCCCAGAACCAGAGTGGCTTCGGAAGTTTCTTCCAGAGGCGTGTCCGGGTTGGCTGTAACGGCGCAGAGTTTTTTATGTCCGGCTTTTTTCAGAGCGCGGAAAAGGCGGACCAGTTCCTTGGTCCGGCCGGAGTTTGAAGCACCCAGAACGCCGTAGCCGGAAAGATTGTATTCCAGGGCCTGAGTACTTCCTTCGGTGTGCGGAATAATGCCCGAGCCGGCTTTTCTGAGCGCGGCCGCCCGGCTGTGTTTAGCCGGAAATATACGGCTGGAGCCTTCTCCGGTAAACATAAGGTCTGAAGAATCTTTCAGTACTTCTGCAATAGCCGCCATATTTTCCTGCCGGAAATTTTTCATTACCCGGGGTGTTTCCAGCATTTCGCGGCACAGGGCGAAGCTGCTGTATTTTTGATTGTCGGAATTCATTGATAGCCTCCTGTTTCTTCTGCAGAAGATACCATACAATAAAGCGGCTGTTGAAGAGAATATGGAGGAAGAAAAATGAAGCCGGTTGATTTTAAACCTGTCAGGGTGGGGGTTCTGGGTGTCTCACGGCATTACGGTTTGCGTGTGCATCTTCCGGTGAGTCATTCACCGCTTCTGAAACTGCAGGCCATTGGTTCCCGCAGTAAAGAAAAAGCGGAAAATGCTGCTGCCAAGTGGGGCTTTGAGTCCGCGTATGGTTCATATCAGGAAGTACTGGACGATCCGGAAGTGGAAATGGTTTACGTGGTGCTGCCCAATCATGAACATACCCGCTGGATACGTAAATGCGCGGATGCCGGAAAGGCGGTACTCTGCGAGAAACCTGCGGCTTTGAATGCCGATGATGCGGCAGACGCCTTTGCCTATGCCCAATCCAAAGGCATTCTGGCCATGGAGGCCTTTATGTACCGGTTTCATCCTCAGTGGGTGCGGGCCAAAGAACTTATTGATGCCGGTGAAATAGGCGAGGTTCTTTCCATTCACAGTGTGTTCGGCTATAACAACACTAATCCGGACAATATCCGCAATATTAAGGAATACGGCGGCGGCGCTCTTTATGATATCGGCTGTTACACAATTTCTTCAGCCCGTTATCTTTTGGGAAAAGAACCGCTCTCTGTTGTGGCCAATATGGATTTTTCTCAGGAAACAGGCACTGATGTCCTGACGTCTGTTATGATGGATTTCGGCAGTGCCCGTACGCATTTTACCGTTGGTACTCTGATGGCCCGCCGGCAGGAAGTGGAAGTGTTCGGTTCCGGAGGACACTTGAAAATAGCTTTGCCGTTTAACGCGTATCCTGATGTGCCTCTTGCTGTTGAAGTAACTAACAGTACGGGAACCCGGAATGTCTTATGCGGCCCTGCCGATCAGTACGCCCTGCTCTTTGAAGCGTTTGCCCGGGCTTTCCGGGAAGGCGGGCCTCCGCCTGTTCCCCATCAGGATGCTGTAGCCAACATGCGGGTGATTGACGCGGTTTTCCGTTCAGCTGAAAGCGGCAGCTGGGAACAGGTGGCCCGGAGCGGCGGGCGCTGATGAACACATCCGGTTATACCTGGTACCTTTTTGACGCGGACGGAACCCTTTTGGATTACCCGGCCGCTGAAGAGCAGGCTCTGAGAAAGACCGCCGCTGCTTACGCTTTGCCCATGAACAGTGAAATCCGCAGCAGTTATCACAGTATTAATTCGGTTATGTGGAACCGTCTGGAACAGGGAACCATCAGTTCTGCCGAACTGCGCTGGAAGCGTTTTGAACAGCTCTCGGTCCGTTACGGCTGGCAGATAGATCCCCGCCGTTTCAGTTCAGATTATCTGGAGCAGCTCTCAGAGGGCGGCTTTATGATAGACGGAGCAGAAAAAATGCTGGAACGTCTTCTGGGCAGCGGATTTGCGGACGGCGGGGGAAAAACTGCAGGAGAGGCCGCTGGAGTGACCGCCGGAGAAGCTGCCGGAGAGGCCCCCAAAGCAGGCGCTGCGGCCAAAAAGGGAGTGACCGCCAGAGCCGCTGCCGGAGAGGCCCCCAAAGCAGGCGCGGTGAAAGCTGCCGTTATTACCAACGGTTTGAGGGATGTGCAGTTCCGCCGTTTGGAAAAAGCCGGCATTCTGCACTTTTTTGAAGAGATTATTATTTCAGAAGATGCTCCGGCACCCAAACCGCATTCCGCCTATTTTGACTACGCTCTGGAGCGTATTGGTTTTTCGCGGAAAGAAGAAATTCTGGTTATTGGAGATTCCCTGTCTTCCGACATAGCCGGCGGCGCCGCCTGCGGACTGGATACCTGCTGGTTTAATGCAGAGGGAAGGGCGCTGACCGGGCCGTGGAAGCCTTCTTTTGAAATTAAAAACTGGGAGGACTTTTTTACCGCTGT
>PDRU01000002.1 GCA_002748225.1 Spirochaetales bacterium
CGGAAGACCTGCCGGCAGAAGATCTGACGGCGGAGGAGAGCTCTGAAGACATTATTATAGAAGATGTAACGCTCGACGACGACTCTGAAGACCTGCTGATAGAAGATCTGCCGCTGGAAAACGCACAGCTGGACGATGAACCGGAAGACCTGCCGGCAGAAGATCTGACGGCGGAAGACAACTCTGAAGACATTATTATAGAAGATGTAACGCTCGACGATGAATCGGAAGACCTGCTGATAGAAGATCTGCCGCTGGAAAACGCGCAGCTCGACGATGAATCGGAAGACCTGCCGGCAGAAGATCTGCCGCTGGAAAACGCGCAGCTCGACGATGAACCGGAAGACCTGCTGATAGAAGACTTAATTCTGGAAGAAGAAATTCCGGAAGAAGACCCTGCCCTCGGCAGCGGGTCCGAAGATACCGATCCGACACTGGCCGAGGGATCCGAAGATCTTATTCTGGAAGATGACCTTCTGGAGGAGCTGGCTCTGGACGATGATAACTCGGAAGCCATTAATGAAATCAAAAAAATGAAAGAGGCCACGCAGGCTCTGGATCTGGATTCCCTGCCCCAGGAATTAAAACAGGAAATAATAGAAGTACTCAAATATATGGATGAACTTCTTGAATCGCTGCCGGACGAAAAAGTTCAGGAATTTGCCCGCAGCCAGCATTATGAAGTGTACAAGAAAATCTTTGAGGAGCTGGGGCTTAAAGAATAATGGGCCTTTTGGATCGCGCGGGGAGTCTTAACAGTGAACAGGCTCAGAGCGTCAGCGCGCTGGATAAGGCAAAGCGCATATTAACGGATTTCACACACGCCCCGGAGCATCTTGATTTTCCGGTTCAGGTATTTACTGCTTTTTCAAACACGGCCGGAATAAGCCGCGGCGCCCTGATGTTCCCGAATAACGCGCTGCAGGAGTTTCATCCCTGGATGATAAAGAATCTGGACCGCACCAGCTCCCGCCGGCTCCGGATGCCTTTTAACTTTCCGCCATTCGAACGGTTCGGCACTCATGCAGTCTGTCAGCTTCAAATGGAAGAACTGGAGTCCATGCTTTCTGTCCGTGAGGCCGGATTCAAAAGCAGCCCCATGCTTTTCCGAGTGGGCGGCCCGGAAAATCCGGCCGCACTGATACTGGCACTGGATTGCGAACTGAACGAAACTAATTATGAGGATATTCACACGGCCGTATCTCTTCTGGCGGACAACCTGCTGGAGGACATACGCAAAAACCGCAGAATTATGGACATGGAAGAAGATTCCCTTCCCCATCAGGACGCTGCCGAATGGCTCCATAATCACACAGAACATCCCGGCGTTCTGGCAATACTGGACATTTCACATGCCCTTGACGCTCTTATAGAGAAATCAGAAGGAATAGAACTCTACCGGGCACGTCAGGATATAGTGAACCTTCTGCGCCGTATAACCGGCCGTATGGGACGTTTTCTGGATCTTAAAGACGGGCGTGTTCTTATTCTTTTCCCATCTGAACGCCTGCCGGATCAAACGCTCTACATCCACCAGCTTACTCAATCTTTTATGGATTCGGTTTCGGGCCTTTCAGAACCGCCGCAGTTCCCGGCAGAGTTTTTCAACTGGCCGGACGAAGACAAACACGTAAAAAAAGCCCTTTCGGGGTTTTTCACGGAATAAGCCCCATGAAGGTACCGGTTCAGGTAAGCCTTTCCAGGTCCGGACTTCCCACGGCACTGGCAGGCAGCCGGAGAATCCATTCAGCCTATAACCCGCTGAAAGAATGTGAACGTTTTATTGAGGGATTAAACCTGCAGATTCCTTCCGGTTCACCCATTGTTATTATGGGCGCCGCTCTGGGGTATATGGCCGCCATTCTTTCACGCCGTTTTCCAGCCTCGCCGCTTATATGCCTTCACATGGATTCTGTGCTGTTCAGCAGGCGTGTATCAATTCAGACCGTGTTTCCCGGCGCGGAAAACTCTTCGGCGCCGATACAATGCTGGCATCCCAAATGCGGACTTTCAGCGGAGGATTTTCTGTATTCCGTTATTGATGAAGAACAGATAAGCGGTCTGAAACTTATTGAATGGCCCCCTTCTCTTGCGGCCTTTCCGCAGGCGGCAGAGGAAAGCGCCGGGGCCCTTGCGGCCGTTATACGCCGCTACAGCGGCAACATCAGCGCAACCGCGGCATTTGGACGCCGCTGGATAAGCAATACCTTCAGAAATTTTATTGAAACAGAACAGATAAGCCGTTTCAAAAACCGGATAAGGGATACGCATCCTGTTGTTATTGCCGCGTCGGGGCCTTCTCTGGAAAACTTTTTGCCTGTTCTTGCAGAAATCCGCTCCAAAGTGCGCCTTTGGGCACTGCCTTCATCCATGAGGGCTCTGACAAATGCCGGCATTCTGCCTGAAATGGTATTTGCCACGGATCCCGGTTTCTGGGCGCGTCTGCACAGCCGCTATTTTCCCTGTGATGTTCCGGTATCCATGCCTCTTTCTGCCGCGCCCCTTCCGCATTCCTGTTTTTCCGTACTGCCTATCCGCCAGAACAGTCCGGGAGAAACACGGCTTCTGGAAGCGGTTAAACGGCCGGCGCTGGCTCTTCCTTCCATGGGAACGGTTGCGGCAACGGCCGTGGAAGCCTGGAAAAGCTGCTCTTCCGGTCCATTAATACTGGCAGGTCTTGATTTGTCCTGGAGCGATGTGCGCTCCCACGTCCGGCCTCACGCTTTTGACAGCTGGATTTACAGAAACGAAAGCCGTATTCAGCCCCGCCTGACTTCCGCCTGGCAGCGCGCCTCTTCCGCCGGTAAAGCCCTCAGCACATATGCTGACTGGTTCCGCGGCAGCCTGCCTGCCGGCAGGGTTTACCGCTTTAACCCGGTAAGGCCCCTGCCCCGGACAAAGCCTGCAGGAATAAGGGAAATAAGGGAACTGACCGCCGGTTTTTCCGACGCGCCTAAGATGCTGCTCACAGAGAAAGCACCCGAAAATGCCCGGCAGCGCCGAAAAGCGGTTAAGCAGCTTCTTGCACACTGGGAAGAGCTTGCCATGCAGTATTACAGGGGAGAAAACCTGAAAAACACCGAAGAAGCCAGAGAACTGGCCTATACCGTTGATCCGGGAGGTCTGCTGGAAATACAGAAACTGGACGGGAAGCCCCGCGCTGAAGCATGGGAGCGCCACTGCTCCAGAATTGATAATGCCGTGACACACTGGAAAAAACTGTATGGCTGATACGCGCTTTTTCAAAAAGAACCTGGAGGCGCTGAAAAACTCTTCTCCGGCGCTGGTTTCAGCCCTTAAAAAAGCGCCTCCCCTGCCGGCTCTGCAAATACTCCCCGCCCGAAGCGGAGAACCTGTTCCGGTAATAAACCGCGGCGGCCGCCCCTGCTATCTGCATTCACGTTTTAACCCTGAAAGCGAAGGCCTCCGGACGGCCGGTGCAGCAAAAGGCGGTTTTACCGTTGTGTTTGGTCTGGGCGGAGCGTACCATATACGGCCGCTTCTGCGGAGAACGGAACTGACAGGATTACTGATAGTTGACGAAAATATATCATTTCTGCGCTCCATTCTGGAAGGAATGGATTTTTCCGATATTTTTTCCGACCCCCGGGTGCATGTCCTTGTTGACGCAAGTCCCATGGAAATACGCCGCTTTCTTCTGCAGACATACATTCCGGTTTTATACGGCAATATGGAAACTCTTGTTCTGCGCTCGCGCCGGGATCTGAACCCGCAATGGTTTACACGCGCCTATGAGGCACTTAAAGATTTACCCGAAGTTCTGGGCCGCGACTACACCACGCAGAAACGCTTTGGCAAAAGGTGGTTTATGAACACCCTGGCCAACCTTGCCCGGAGCGAGAAATGCGCGGTACCTCCGGATATTTTTTTGCGCCCGCACAGACGCGTTCTTGTTACCGCTGCCGGGCCCTCACTGGAAGAACAGCTGCCGAAGATACGGAAGCTGCAGTCCGAAGGAGCTCTGCTGCTGGCCGCCGACACATCCCTTCCCGTTCTGCTTGCTTCGCAAATAACCCCCGACTGGGTTCTTTCCATTGACTGCCAGACGGTCAGTTATCATCACTTTTTAAAGGGACTGCCGTGAGCTGAAAATACCCGGCGGCACTGTTACAAACGCGGCGCTTTCACTGGCCCGAATGGCCGGCGCGGAAACGGTTCATCTCTTCGGGGCCGATTTTTCCTACCCGCTGGGCCGGCCATACGCCCGGGGAACTTACCTCTACCCGTATTTTCAGTCGCGTTCAAAACGCACCGGCTCTTCCGAGAACGCCTTCTGGCATTTTGTTGAGTCCGCCCGTCCGCGCCGGGAGCTTGAGGGGGGTATTTGCCGGCTGCGCACGGCTGTTCTGGACTCTTACCGGGAAGCTCTGGAAGAAAGTGCCGCCGAATTTAATTTTGAGCTGACCGCCGAGAAAGGTATGGGGCTTCCCCTGCGCCTGCCGCCTCTTTCCGCAAAGAGGGTTTTTCCGGCCGCACAGACGGTATTGGCAGCTCCGGGAGCTGTTAAAAAGGAATGGGCGGCGGCCGTGGACGAATACCGAAGGCTTCTGGAAGAGCTGCCGGCTGCGGGGGGTACTGTCGGAGAATATACGGCCGGCCTTAATGCCCGTCAGCGTCAGGCCTGGGCAACATTGCTGCCCATAGCGGCATCTTTCCGGGAAGATACATCCGGCAGCGGCTTCAGCGCGGTGGAAAAATCGCGTCAATGGGTTATAAAAGTTCTTGCAAAAAAGATAGATCAAGATATTCACCACATCCCCGATATATGAGGTATAATAGAATTATGAAGAAAAGCTTCTCCATCGCGTACACCATTCTTGTTGTTCTCTTACTTCTGGGAATACTGGTTTTTTTCGGCCGGGAAACCATGCAGGCCAGATCGGCGAGAATTGCAGATTTTGAAACACGGGCCCAGGAGTATTCCCGCCGTCTGGCTGATACCCTGGTGGAATACCGGGATGTCAACAAGGAAGTAGCCGTTGCCAAAAGCATTATGGAGGCAGACCCTTCTCTGGTGGCTCTCCAGGTATACTCGCATGATGACGGACTGCGCTTGAGTGTTGTCAAACCCGCAGCAGAAAATTTCAGCCGCACAGCCATTATTGAATCGGAGGGAATGAAAGGTTTTCTTGCCTCACTCCGTTACCACACTGTCGGCCGCCCCATGGCGGTTACGGACATGCAGGGAATGGAAGCTGTTTTTATTGGAACCACACTGACAGGCGCGGAAATACGTACTAATCTGCTGATTCTTCTGATTACTGTTCTGGGACTTTTTATTATTACAATTGTCCTGATTCTGCTGCGTCCGGGAAGCAGCGGTGAGTTTGACAATGACGAAGACGAAGATGAAGAAGAATTTGAACAGGACTTTGAAGAAGCATTTGAAGAAGACAGCCGCTCTCCCGGAGAAATATCGGAAGACGGTACGGATTTCCATCTTCCCTCCATGTCGGAAGATTTTGATATTTCACCTGACTTTTCCGATTCAATGAACCTGGAAGAAGATTTTGATTTTCTTGAAACAAAAGAGGACTCGCCGTTTATTCAGAGACTGGGCAAGGAACTCGAACGCGCCGCTTCGTTCAATCAGGATCTGACACTGCTGGTTTTCCGCCCCGGCTTTGGTATGGAAAGCAGCATCCGGGAAGCCTTTGAATATGACGATTTGATGTTCAATCTGGATAACGGCAACCTGGCTGTTATTGAAATGAACAAGGATCTGGACACCGTTCTTGCCGCCACCGAGGATCTGATACGCCGCATCATCAGCTATGCCGATACCCGGGAAACCCGCGCAGGCATAGCCTCCAGAAACGGCCGTCTTCTGGAACCTGACAGACTGATAAAGGAAGCTCTGGCTGCTCTGGAACGTACAACGGAAGATACCAATATTGTGGCTTTCCGCTCCAATCCGGAGCGCTACAGGGAATACCTGAGGAAGAGTAACAAAAAGGCATGAGAAAGCTTTTCAGAGCCGGCTGTGTACTTTCGGCTGCATTTCTCCTTATTCTGTCATCCTGCACAGCGGATGAGATAAATATTCCGCCGTCACTTCGGGGAAGCAGGGATCTTCAGCAGATGCTCCGGATTGCCCGTCAGTCCGCCTCCAGGCCGGCTGTGCGCTATGCCGCGCTGGAACCTGTTATTTCCCGCTACAGAGCCGCGGGAGAAATTAAGGCATTAAACGCGCTGCTTGGACGTTTCCTTCAGGAAAACCCCGGCGATCCCTATGGGGCCTACTACCTTATGGCCATGGCCGAAGGAGCCAGGGATACAGGTTCCAAGGAGCTCTCGCTCGACTATATGCGGCGTTTACTGAAAAACTACCCTGATCTGGAAATTGCAGGCCGCTCACTCCACCTGCTGGCCATGGCCGAACTGGCCCGCAATACCGACTCTCCCCGTGAAGCCATTGCAATGCGTATGGAAATGCAGCAGAGATTTTTTGACCGGATAGATCCGGGCCGCAACCTCTACGCCCTGGCCGGTGAATACCGCAAAATAGGCAACTGGGACGCCATGTACGCGGCGTACCGGAATTTTCTCGACTACCCGCAGACCGTTATTCCGGGGAATCCTGACGCGGCCTACGAAATAGGAAAACAGCTGGAGTTTCATAACAGCAGCAAATACTGGACCATGAACGATCTGGATGAACTGGTCAGAACTGTTAAATACGCCATACGGACACGCGATGCCGCTCTTCTTAAACGTTACCAGGCCGAAGACTTCTTTCTTATGAGCTGGACTCAGAGAACTTCAGACGATTTTACGCACACGCGCATGAATCTGGGTTCTTTTCTGCAGAGAAATATCCGTTACCGTTCCGAACTGGAGAGCTTTTCCAACGACAGGGAAGCCTACCTCTGGTCTGCCGGATGGTCCTGGAAAATTCCAACGTGGTATTTATATTTCCGGAAAATTGATTATCCGGCGGATCCGGAGATCAATGGACGGTGGGAATGGGCAGGAATTTATTTCGGCGAACGGCTCTGATTCTCCTTCTGCTGGAGCAGGTTTCAGCCGCCGCATTCTCTTCTGAGCCGACAGAAACTTTTTTGCCCCCGCGTCAGGGTGC
>PDRU01000003.1 GCA_002748225.1 Spirochaetales bacterium
ACCGGAGGCGGGTTTTAATGTAGAGGGCTTTGCCCGGGCCCTGGAGGCTCCGGGAGAAAAAAAGGTGGTTTTGTTTAACTTTCCCAACAATCCCACCGGCTACACTCCTGTGGAAGCGGAAATGGACGCTCTTGTGGCCGCTCTGGAAAAAGCGGCTGCTGCGGGAAAACATGTTCTGGTTATTCTGGATGATGCCTACTTTGGTCTGGTGTTCCGGGAAGGGATCGGTAAAGAATCGCTGTTTCCGCGTCTGGCCTCTCTACATGAAAATCTGCTGGTCTGCAAGGTGGACGGAGCAACGAAGGAAGACTACGTGTGGGGCTTCCGTGTGGGCTTTATTACTTTTGCCGGGAAAGGCGCGGGAGAAAAAGCCCTGAGTGCTCTTGCTGACAAGGCGGCCGGGGCCGTGAGGGGAAGTATTTCGAACGACTCCCACCTGGCCCAGTCTCTGCTGCTGACACTGTACAACGACCCTGAGTACGCCGGTGAAAAGCAGCGGGCCTTTGAGCTGGTAAAAAGCCGCTTCGATGCTGTGAACGCGGAGCTGGCCGCGCATCCGGAGTACAGGGAACGCTTTGTACCGCTGCCGTATAATTCCGGATATTTTATGTGTGTCAAAGTGGCCTGCGGCGACGCTGAAGCTGTCCGGCAGAAACTTCTGAACAAGTATGATACAGGTGTTATTGCTCTGGGTGATCTTGTCCGGGTGGCGTATTCTTCTCTGCCGGTTGCTCTTATTCCCCGGTTGTTTGCCAATTTGTACGCGGCCTGCGGAGAAGTGTAGAGGGCTCTATGGCGGCTGATTTATCGGAAACACTGGTTGTAGGAATTTCTTCCCGCTCCCTCTTTGATCTGGAACGGGAAAACGCCATCTTTGAAAATGAAGGACTGGAAGCCTATGCCGCTTATCAGCAGGAGAACGAAAACCGGATCCTGGAACCGGGTACGGCCTTTCCTCTGGTAGAAGCTTTGCTGAAGCTCAACGAAAAGCTGGGGGAGCATCTGGTTGAAGTTGTTATTATGAGTCAGAACAACCCTCAGACCGGTCTGCGGGTAATGAATTCCATTGATTTTTATAATCTGTCCATAACGCGGGCGGCTTTTTCCGGGGGCGCTCCTCTCAGTTCGTTTCTTTCCGCGTATTCGGTTGATCTCTACCTGTCGAAAAATTCCGAAGATGTGCAGGATGCCATTGATCACGGTATTGCGGCAGCCCAGCTGTACGCGCCGCCGGAGGGGTTTAACCCCGATTCAGGAGAAATACGCATAGCGTTTGACGGAGACGCGGTTCTGTTCAGCGAAGATTCGGAAGTTATTTTTAAACAGCAGGGGCTGGATGCTTTTCTGGAGCACGAAAAGGTGTTTGCCGCCAGTCCTCTTCCGGAAGGTCCGTTTGGACGTGTTCTGAAAACCCTCTCCCGCATTAAGAGTTTATCAAAAGAACCGCTTTTGCGCATTGCTCTTATTACATCGCGGGACAGCCCGGCGCATGAGCGGGTTATTCTGACTTTGCGGCATTGGGGCGTAAAGGTGGATGAGGCTCATTTTCTGGGAGGTATTCCCAAAGATCAGGTTCTTAAGGCCTTTAATGCCCATATCTTTTTTGATGATCAGGATGTTCATGCCGGTCCGGCGTCGGAGCATGTGCCCTCAGCCCGGGTTCCTTATAAGAGTTCGTCCGGGTTGTTTGATTCTCAGAAGAAAACTACGGATTAAGAGTGCAGCTGACGATAAACTATATATGAAATTTTCTCACTTTTCTATTCGCAGGGCCTTTTTTTGCCCTTTTATCCTGACAGGTATTCTTTTGCTTTTCTTTTTTGGCTGCGCGACAAAAGAGCCTGTGAATGAACCGGCTCCGGTGCCTGAAAAGCCGGTTCCGGAAAAAACAGGGCCTGAACCGTTCATCGTGGACTGGGCCGGAACCACCTGGATTTTCCGGGATGCTCCGAAAGGTTCCAGGGAATTCCCGGGTTACCGGGGCATTCATCTGGGGCGTGACGGAAAACTTTTTCTGATAAACATGGATAAAGCCCGGGGAAAGAGCTGGAGCGCTAAAGGGAATAAGCTTACGCTGGAGCTGATGGAAGGTGTTCCGTCCTTACCGCTGAAAGGAACACTGCTGGCTTTTGTGCCAGTGGGAGGGCTGGGGCTGATGGGCCACGGCGGAGAAAACCGTTTCCGGGGTGAGCTTCAATTAGGCAATGAAATTCTGCTGCCCGGACCCATTGCCATGACAAAAAAGACGGGCCCCAATACACCCTTTGAGAATCTGTATGTCCGTAAAATTGCGGAAACAACCCGTTATGTTCAGGTGGATGACGATCTTTTCTTTTACGCCGATACCCGTCCTGTAGTGGGGTTCCGGGTTCGTTTATTTGACTGAGTAGTGTCTGAGAGGGTTCAGGATCATACGCAGACGGACGGAGGCCTTTACATGACCGGCATCCAGGCCGGTTTCGGGGAAATGGGTAAAGGCCACCCGGCCTGATACTTCCCGGGGCTTGTTGTATTCCCGCTCCCGCAGCCACAGGTGTATGGCTTCCCGCACAGCCGCTTCCAGAGCTCTGCGGCGGGGGGCTTCCTGAATAAGAGCGGCAGCCGCGCTGCCGGATGCTGCCGGATAAGCTTCTCCCGACCAGCCCTTCAGACGGGCCTGTTGAGCCGCATTCGGCTGATATTCCAGCTGAATGAACAGAAATCCGTTTTCTTCCACCGAGGCAAGAACTTTCATGCGGGGATCTCCTTTTGGAATGAGTCCCAGCGGTGTTATTGTCAGTTCTTCTTCAATGCCGCGGGCCAGGGAACGCGGTGTCCAGGTAAAGGAAAACCCGTAGATCATTCCGGAGAAAATCCAGCGGGCGTCTTCCAGAAGCATTTCCAGCGATTCGCGTTCCCGGGTGCTTATTCCTCCGGTTTCTTTCCGGTTCCGGCCCGGTTCCCGTATCTGCGTCATATCACGGAAAACCCAGAGTTCTCCCTGAACGGATTCCGCGCCGGCAGAGGCGGTAAACAGCGTAAAAATCAGCAGTAAAAAAAATCCGGCCCGCAGACCGGACAGTTTGCGTTTGTTCAGCGGGAATTCCTCATTGCCCGGATGGGGTTTATTTTCAGACGGATAATAAAGTAGAGAAATCCGAAGAGCAGACCGCTCAAATGGGTTAAATGAGCAACACCCGTTCTTCCGGTCCAGTGGAAAATAATATCCAGTCCCGTAAAAAGAAGCAGTGCCATGGGCGCGCGCATGGGCAGTACAAAGAAAACCATTAACTGCGTGTTGGGATAGTAGGTTGCAAGGGCCAGAAGAACTGCGTACAAGGCGCCGGAAGCGCCCACAATGGGAACGGCCAGTCCGGAAAAAAGATAGGCAAAAACGGAAAAGATTCCGGCCAGTATTCCTGTTAACAGGTAGTAAATAAGGAATTCACTGCTTCCCATCCGTTCTTCTACAACCGGGCCGGCCATAAACAGAAAAAATGTATTGAACAGCAGGTGGGTGAATCCTCCGTGAGCGAACATATATGTAAGAGGAGTCCAGAAAAATCCTGCCCGGAGAAGAGCGTAAGGCGAAAGGGCCAGAAGCGGCAGCAGGCGCGGAATAATATACGTCAGCAGAAAAACACCGACATTTATTCCAGCCAGCCAGAGCGCCGCGTTTCCCCGCAAGTTGAAGCGTTTCATGCCCTTAGTTTATCACATAAAGACGGAAACTCCGATAGGGTATTCCCGCAACAGCAATATGAGAGGACGCGCTCAGGTGCAGAAGTCCCCGTTCTTCGGTGAAATCAAACTCCAGTACGGTACTGAAATGGTCATCTTTCAGATAGGAGGAGAAATCAAAATTAAAGGGCTCCGGGGGCAGCAGGTCTTCATTCTCCACTGAAACAATGGGTACCAGCAGACTCTGTTTTGAGCGGATAACCCACCAGGCGCAGCGATCGTCCAGATGGCGGTCCACCCGTTCGCCGCTGTTCATTATTTCCGCGTAACTGCGGGCCACGTTTTCCAGACAGACACCTTTCCGGGCTTCGGCCGGGTCGGGCATCCAGCCCATAACCGTATTTTTTTTCAATGAATCCTGATAGCCCCAGGCGCCTTCAATGGCGCCCATGGTTTCCAGCAGCGGGCGCCGTGAAGGACCGGCTCCCAGAAAGCGGGCCGTAAAGCGCCGTATAAGGGCGCGTTCCCTCCGGGAGCTGCTTTCCGTATTTCCGGGCGTCACCGCCAGGGGAACGGAAAAACGGAGTTTGCGGCCCAGATTAACCCGCCGCAGTTTTTCATCAAGAGCAAAAGTCTGTTCAAACCATGCCTTGTCAGCGCGGTCTTCTTCATCGTTTTCAATGATCAGGTCGACACCCTGAACGCCGAAGCTTTCCACATCGAAGGGCCGGCCTTCCGCCGCTACGCCGATATTGCGCCGGACACCGGCTTTGCGGGCGGCATCGGCCGCGCGGCGGACCAGCGAACGGTCCGGAATTTCAGGAGGCAGAGGCGCGGTTTCCGGCGGTTCTGTTCCTGCCGGCGCGCTTTCCTGCGGTTCTGATTCCCGGGTGCCCCTGAGCAGAAGAAAATCAAAACCGTAACGGTCTCTCCAGAGGTCAAACACACGGCCCCAGTAGGACACAGCGCTTTCCCGGTGCTCGCCCAGGCCCGTACCTGTTTTAGGGATAAGACGGAGGCTCAAAGGGGCTCTTCCGCTTCCGTCCTCCGAAGTGCAGGCTTCCAGTTCCGTCATTTCAAGAGCTGCCGCGAACAGTCCCCGCTGAGGCGCCTGGCCTGTTTTGCGCACTACGGCCACCCGTCCGCGCACCTCTTCCCTGAGGCGGTCCTGTTCTTCTTCGCTGCGGGGTATTATTCCTTCCTTTTTCCATAAGAAAAGTTCCGGACGGTTGAGTACGACGGCGGCGAAGGGATCAACCCGGTAATCCAGATCGAAGCCCAGTACCAGCCCCAGCATATGGGCGGCTTCGCAGAACGCGGCCATCTGAAGTTCCGCTCCCATGCCTGCCTTGAGCGCCCGGGTATTAACCAGTTCTTCCCGGATAACCGCGTGGCTTTCCAGAAAATGCAGATCTTCGGATTCACCTCTGGTTACCGGTGCCAGAATAATTCCCTGTGTCCGGAGGGTTGTCAGGAACAGAGCGGCGGAAAGAAAATCTCCGGGTTTTCCGGGAATTCCGGCAGCCCGTACATTCACAAAGGTATAATCAAATTCGCTCATCCACCGGGTGTCCCGGCGGCGCAGAATGGGACTTTCCAGAGAGTGCATCAGAGCGGCCCGGCGGAAAAAATCTGCCGTTGTTTCCAGAGAAAGACCAAGAAGGGTTGAAGCCGGTTCGTTCAGGCAGCCCTGGCTTTCGTATTCACGGAAAAGACCCGCGGCGCGCTGAGACTGCTCATCATTGGCCGGGAACAGGCGTGAAAGCTGTTTCCAGACATTTTTTGAAAGGGCGTTCATGAATGTGATTCTATCATGAAAACAGATTCGGCGTATTAATTTTTCTGCATCTTTAGAAAAAATACCATATATTTAGCGTATATATTGTAATATAGGCCTATGAATAAACGCGCGGCTCCGGATCACTTTACGCTGAAGGCCAAAAAAATGGGCTATCCGGCCCGTTCGGTTTTCAAGCTGGAAGAAATACAGAACAAATGGAAAATACTGAGAAAGGGGCAGGCCGTGCTGGACATAGGCGCGGCTCCCGGAAGCTGGAGTCTTTATGTTCTGCGGACTTTGGGAAAGGGGGCCCGGCTGACAGCCGTGGATTTAAAACCGCTCAGCATTCAGGCGCCGCAGGGAACAAGCCTGCGGTTTTACCGGGGTGATGTGTTTTCGCCGGAAGCCGCGGCTTTTATGGAAGAGGGCGGCCCTTTCGGATGTCTGTTAAGCGACGCCGCGCCGTCTACTTCCGGAAACCGCCTGGTGGATACCCGGAAATCGCACGATCTGGTTATGCGGGTTCTGGATTTGGCAGAAGTGCATCTGGCCCCGGGGGGCAATCTGGCGGTGAAGGTTTTTCAGGGCGGCGATGAAGGTGAAATACGGGAGCGGATGCGCGGTCTGTTTGAAACGGTCCGCAGAGCCCTGCCCGGCGGCCCGGCTGCGGCCGGCTCCTGCACGGGAAACACGGAACAGGGCCCTGCCCGGCGGCCCGGCTCCGGCCGGCTCCTGCGAGGAACAGAACCCTGCCCGGCGTCCCGGCTGCGGCCGACTGCTGCGCGGAAAAGGGCCCGGCCCGTCAGGCCCGGCTCTTGCGCGGGAAACGCGGAACAGAGCACTGCCCGGCGGCCCGGCTCTGGCCGGCCGCTGCACGGAACAGAACCTAGCCCGTCCGGTCCGGCTGCTGCACAAAAAACACGGAAAAGAACCCTGCCCGGCGGCCCGGCTGCGGCAGGCCGCGGCACAGAAAACACGGAAAAGGGCCCTGCTCGGCGTCCCGGCTGCGGCCGGCTCCTGTGC
Organism: Spirochaetales bacterium; assembly: GCA_002748225.1. GTDB lineage: Bacteria > Spirochaetota > Spirochaetia > DSM-2461 > DSM-2461 > UBA2779. The sequence continues at coordinate 6,464 of PDRU01000003.1, forward strand.
GGAAAACACGGAAAAGGGCCCTGCCCGGCGGCCCGGCTCCGGCCGACTGCTGCACAGAAAACACGGAAAAGAGCCCTGTCCGGCGGCCCGGCTCCGGCCGGCTCCTGCGCTGAGAACACGAAAAAGAGTGAAAAGAGCCCGGCCCGTCAGGCCCGGCTGCGGCCGATTCCTGCGCGGGAAACACGGAAAAGGGCCCCGCCCGGCGGCCCGGCTGCGGCCGACTCCTGCGCTGAGAACACGAAAAAGAGTGAAAAGAGCCCGGCCCGTCAGGCCCGGCTGCGGCCGGCTCCTGTGCGGAAAACACGGAAAAGGGCCCTGCCCGGCGGCCCGGCTCCGGCCGACTGCTGCGCGGAAAAGAACCCGCCCCTTCCAATCTCTTGATTATATTCCGCTTAGACTGCAAGCTGGAAAAGCGGGAAAAGCTCCCCGTTACTGGAGGTTTTTATGAATGACCGGTTTTTTCATTTCCTGCGGCGGCTTCCGGCTGCTGTTCTTCTTTTAGCGGTTTTACCGGTCTTTTTTTCCTGCGGTTCGAAAAGCCCGGATTCTGATTCAGCTTCTCTTCAGGCCGCTTTGAATTCTTCCAGTGCCGTTG
>PDRU01000004.1 GCA_002748225.1 Spirochaetales bacterium
TTTTCAGAAGGATAACCGGCAGTACGGGCACCTTATAGCGGACAGTATGGCCGTCCACACGGGTACCCCCGCTTTGCCCGGTAATTTTTCCGTCTACCCTGATTGTCAGATTCAGCGCGGAATCCATAAGCCCCTGGCGGCTTTCGCTGCCCAGAGCAAATTCCATCATGTCCAGGTAGTCGTTCTGTGAAAGGCCTTCCGATGCCGCTGGACCGAAGTTTTCCACCAGGGGGTTGTTCAGTGAAGGGTTGGCTTTCAGCAGGGCCTCCACAGTTTCCCGGGTTATTCTGATTGTTACTGTTGAAGTTTTGCCGTTTTTATCCAGGCTGATCAGATTGCTCTCCGGGCTGTTCTCCGGAATAGTCTGAAAGAAAGCTGCCATGTCCTTGAATTCAAATTCTCCCTCCAGCCTGTTGGGAGAAGGAGACTCCAGCCGGAGTAATTCCACATCTTCTCTTTCCTTAAAATCAGAGCGGATGGCGGGAACATCAAAGAGTACTCCGTCTTCAGCAACAGCCTGGTCTGAAGGGAAGAGGCTTTGCAGTTCTTTCAGAACATCTGTAAGGTAATCCGCTGTTTCAAGATTAAAGGAAACACTGCCTCCGCCGGAATTATTCAGGTATATATTCTGGTTCATGGTGCAGGAGGCCAGCAGAAGGCCTGCGGTAAGGTAAAGCAGTATCTTTTTGCAGCTTGTCATAATTCTGTCTTCCATTTTTTCGGTGCATAATACTTTAGCTGGGGGGCGGCAGGGAAGTATTAGTACGGTTCAAATTCTAAAAATAATGTTATCTTTTTAAAAAGGCAAGCAAGAGATTGCCAGCAAGGGGTTCTCCGCGGAGAATTGGAGGTTTCCCCGCGAAGAAAATTCTAAAGAATAAACCTTAAGTATAAATTACAGGTCAGGCTGTTATCGTTAATTTTAGTGCTGTTCAAATCGCTGCCAAACAGGTCGAAGGAGTATGAGGCTCCCAAACCCCAGTGGAATTTATCCGCAAGTTTGGCTGTTGTCATTTCCATGCCCGCGTGCAGAGGAATTTCCAGCCGGAGCATTGACATGGGAGTACTGTTGAAGACCACGGATACGTCAAAGCCTATCTGCATTCCCGCTGTCAGGAAGGGAATCAGCGTTACAGCTCCTTTCCCGGCAACAAAGGGCAGCTGGGTTCTTAAATAGCCGCAAAATGTTGTTTTGCTTATCTTGTATTTTTCAGTTGTCCCGTTTGTAACAGAGATGCTGTACAGTCTGATAGTTCCTCCTATTCCATAACCAAAGAATGGATTAATGATGTTTTCGGCGCTTAGATTCAAGTAGGCACCAAGGCTGCCGCTGGCGCTCATGCTTGTGTTATGAAGCGAGGGCTGGGGGAAAAGAACCCCTCCGCGGAATAGAACAGAAGTCCCCTGAATCCGGCGGTCTATTCCCTTTTCCGGGGCTTCCTTGCTTTTCCCGCTTTCGTCTTTTACATGCTGACCGGTTGCGTCAGAGCTGAATATTTTCCATTGTTCCCCAATGCGTTTCCACTGAATTGTGGTCTCTTTTTCTTCCAGGCTGTAGCGTGCCGTTATTACCCCGTCAGTATCCGGTTCACTCATCTCCAGAAGTGCAGCGCCGGATGTTCCCATTTTTTCAGAGAGCAGAGCCGCCAGAGCTTCACCCATGGCTTCGAAAGGATCATGGCTGATAAAAACAGAGTCCAGACGATCTTTTTCGTCGTCTTCCAGTGTCCGCCGGTAGCTGAGAAAACATTTCCAGCCGTCTTCAGATATAAAGTTATCCGAAATCATGGCCCTGGCTGCCTTCATGCGGGCTTCTTCTTTATTCTGCAGGTCTTCAGAGGCGAACAGCTCAATAAACTCATTACTTGCTGAATGCAGCTGCTTCTGAATAACTTCCGGATCTGTTTCTTCTTTCTTATCGCCCCATTGCTCAATAAAGTTTTGGGCCTGTTCTGCCGGAATGGCAAAATAGGTGTTGTCGCGCCCCCGGACGCGCCAGGTATTAACACCCACAATGGTGTATTCCCCCTCTTCGGTTCCGGGGCGGAGCAGCGGTCCGCCGCTGCTGCCGGGATCAATCAGCGCAGAGTGCTGGATAACATACGGGATGCCGGGAACACGCAGATTCTTCGTGCCGGCTTCCTGGTTGGTAACTGTTCCTTCGGCAAATTGCCAGGACGGCGAAGAAATTAAACCGGGGTATCCGGCTGACCAGACCTTGGTTCCGTCCGGCTGTATCCCTGTTGTAAAAGTCAGGGGCGCCGGTATTTCTTTAACAGGAACATTAATTTCCACCAGAGCCAGATCCTGGTTTATATCCGCGGCAATGACCGGCAGGTTCTCATAAACGGTTCCTTCACCTTTGCGTCCGGAGAATTCCACCGAAACTGTGGGGGAATGGGCTACAACATGGTAGTTGGTCAGAATAAGTATTTTTCCTTCCGCCGAGCGGACCACAGAACCGCTGCCGAAGCGGCCGTTCTGCATGTCCCTGAAATATTCAGAAAGATCTCCTTCACCGGAATTCTCCAGCCAGTTGGCAATCTGCTCATAAGTCTGTTTGACGTGTTCCGGAAATTTTGAACGGACAATAACCACCTGATCCGCGATATCCGCGTATAAACCGGATAAAATAGTCAAAAAAACAATAACAAAGAATAGTCCTTTTTTCATGCTGCTGCTTCCTTTTCTGTGAAGTTTAATTCCCAGCGGTTTAACAAATATTTTTCGGATTTTTGTTTTCCGTTTCCATCATAATAGTCTTTTGAAATTACTGCCAGATAGTTTTTACTTAATCCAGCGGTTTCTATACTGATATGCGCCGGAGCACGTCTCAGGCGGGAATTTCTCCTGCCCGTTTCAGGGCTATCTTGGTGGTTACCGGGCCAATCAGTTCAAAGACAATACAGGTGGCGGAAATGGTTGTCAGCACTGTTGCTCCCAGAAGTTCTCCCTGCACTCCAAACTCGGCAAACTCCGCTTTAACAATCAGGGCCAGACCTATGGCAACACCGGCCTGGGAAAGAATTCCCATACCCAGATTGTTGCGGATTTTCTTTTCCAGTTTTCCCATGCTGGAACCAATCCATGCACCGCCCATCAGGCCTGCACCGCGGCTGAGAATATAAATCAGACCCAATAGACCCAGGGCCGGCAGTTCGGAAACGTGGAGGTTGGCTCCGGCCAGAGTAAAAAACATAAGGAAAAGCAGAGGCATAATGTCCGCAAGGGCGTCGTGGAGCTGGGTAATGAGTGAGCGGCGCTGAGAATTGACGACAACCATACCAAATACCATGTTTGTGAGTATGAGCGAAAGATGCAGTTTCTGACTCAGGCCTGTGCCGATCATTACAAAAATAAAGAGCATGAGAAACTGATCCCGGCGGGAGTCGTTTTTCCGGGCAGCCAGAGAAAAAATGTAAGCCAGCGCAACACCAACAGCCAGACTCAGTCCAATTTCCAGCAGCGGCGGTGTCAGCAGACTGAGAAAACTGCCTCCGGCTGCCGGCTGCAGCAGATGCCGGGCAATGGCCGCCGCAAAACCGAAAATAATAATGCCCAGACCGTCGTCGAAACCGACAACCGCGTAAAGAGTCTGTGTCAGGGGGCCGCGTGCCTTGTACTCTTTAATAACGGCCACAGTACCGGCCGGAGCGCTGGCCGGAGCAATGGCGCCGAAAATGAGAGCCAGTGGCACATTGCCGGTAAAAGCCCATACACTCAGGAATACCAGAATAAAGGCCGTCAGCGATTCGGCAAAAATAACTGTAATAACTCCGCTGCCCAGACGTTTAAGTGTGCTTAGTTTCAGTTCCAGACCAATACTGACGGCTACAAAAGACAGGGCCGTATCGGTCAGAAAGGAAAGGCGGTGCTGAACTTCGTGGTCCAGCAGTCCCAGAAAGGACGGACCAAGAATAACTCCTGCCAGCATAAAACCTATCAGCGACGGCAGGCGCAGCGGTTTCATGGTTTTTCCGGCATAGTAGGCCAGAAGGCTCATAAGGCCGACAATCAGGAGAACGGGAATAGCTTCAATATGAACAAGATTGGGGAGAAGAGGCATCTGCATTAAATTCTCCTATAATTCCAGGT
>PDRU01000114.1 GCA_002748225.1 Spirochaetales bacterium
CGGCCGGTCAGCGGCCGGGCGCTGAGCTTCTGCCATTCGCCGTTTTCCAGGCTGAACCAGGGAACCGGATACTCGGTGAGGCTGTTCCGTTCAAAGGCCATAAGTCCGTAGCGGGTGGAGACATTGGGAAAAACCTGTGCTGCGCGGAAATCGTGAACTGAGCACAGGGCAAAGTCTGTTCCGTTGACATGAAAACGGCGGAAAGCTTCATGGGCTCCGCTGCCCAGCAGCAGGGAGAGCGGCGCAAAGAACACCGCCCGGCCGCCCGGTACCAGATGTTCTGCTATGGCCTTGTTAATAATAAGCGCGGCAATATCCACCCGCGAACTGCCCAGCAGCAGAGACCGGCGGCTCTCCACCAGACTGTATGTGTGAAAATACACCTTCAGTTCTTCCCGGTAGTCTTCCGGCAGAGCGGTGAAATTCATCCAGGGAGGGTTTCCCAGTATTATATCAAAGGGGCGGGAGCGGCAGAGAAGAAAATCACCTGGAAAAAAATTGTCAGACATATCCATGCCGCAGCGCCGGCTGAAAATCTCAATGGCCTGCCGGCGGTACTGCCGGTTTTTTTCACATCCGTAAAGACTCTTAAGCGGCAGCTCCCGAAGTTTGTAACCCCGCTCCAGCCCCTCCTCTACCAGGGCCTGCAGCAGGGCGCCGCTGCCCATGGATGGATCAAAAACGCTCTTTCCGTTCATCCATGCCGGAAAAATACCATGCGTACGGACAGCAAAACGGGCCCATTCGGAGGGCGTGAAGAAATCGCCTATTTTAAGTGAACTGCTGTGCAGAGTGCTGGGCAGACTGCCGGGCAGCCGGGAAGGCCCGCTCACATGCGGAAGAGCATGTCCTCGTAGGACGGCAGCGGCCAGAAGTCCCGGCCTATAAGAGTTTCAATACGGTCTCCCCAGAGACGCAGGGTCTGAGCCTGAGGTACTCCCGTTATGAGCCGGGTATTCTGTATGTTTTTAATACCCTCGGCCAGAAATGAAGCGTATTCAGCGGCGGCCGGTAAGATTATGCGGCTGGCCATGTCGCACATAACGGCCGCTTCAATGTTTATCTGCATGGCGTAGCTTTCCAGGTAGACGGCAACGCGGCTTTCCATTTCTTCAAGGGAGGCCACGTTATGCCGCTTAAAAAGGGCCATGTTTTCCGGTTTCAGATATTCGCAGAGCGCGTACACGGTGAATGGTATATGGGGCAGTTCGCGCCGGAGCGCTTCGGCCTTCCATTCTTCAGAGTATCCGTTGCCGTTAAAAATAACGCGGGAGCATTCGGAAAAGGTTTCCCGGCATATATCCTGAATAGCCTGTTTCATTTTAGCGGGATCTTTTCGGGCTGTTTCTTCCAGACGGTCGGCAAACTGTTTAAGAACGTCGGCAACCGCTGTGTTGAGTACCACATTGGGTCCGGCAATTGACTGGCTGGACGCCACCATGCGGAACTCGAATTTGTTTCCTGTAAAGGCAAAGGGACTGGTGCGGTTGCGGTCGGTGAGATCTTTGGGAAGACGGGGCAGGGTATCCACGCCTATTTCCATGTGCCCGCCGCAGCGGCCGGAAACCTGCCTGCCGGCGGCAACCGCTTCGACAATTTCGGTGAGCTGATCGCCCAGAAAAATGGAAATAATGGCCGGAGGCGCTTCGTGGCCGCCCAGACGCTGATCGTTTCCCGCGTTGGAGGCCGAGGCCCGCAGAATTCCGGCGTAACTGTCTACAGCCTTTATTGTGGCTGCCAGAAACAGCAGAAACTGCGCGTTGCTTTCCGGGCTGTTTCCGGGTTCCAGCAGGTTTATTCCGTCATCTGTTCCCAGAGACCAGTTGTTATGTTTGCCCGAACCGTTCAGTCCGGTAAAGGGTTTTTCATGCAGCAGAGCCGCCAGACCGTGCCGTTCACCCACTTTTCTGAGTGTTTCCATTATAAGGTGATTGGAATCCAGAGCCAGGGATGCCGGCGCGTAGACAGGGGCCACTTCGTACTGGTGGGGTGCTACTTCGTTGTGCTGGGTTTTGGCCGATATTCCCAGTTTCCAGAGTTCAAAGTTCAGCTCACGCATGAACGCCGCCACCCGTTCGGTAATGGCCCCGTAGTAGTGATGGCTCATTTCCTGTCCCTTGGGTGCCGGAGCTCCAAAAAGTGTCCGTCCTGTCAGCTGGAGGTCGGGGCGCTGGTCGAAGTATAATTTATCTATTAAAAAGTATTCCTGTTCGGGGCCTACCGTTACATTTACCCGTTTGCTGGAAGTGTTTCCCAGTACCCGCAGTACGCGCATGGCCTGTTTGTTGAGTGCCTGAACCGATCGCAGCATCAGCACTTTCTTGTCCAGAGCCTGTCCGTTGTACGAAACAAAGGCAGTGGGAATGCAGAGGGTAACCGTACCGCCTTCTTCTTTCAGAAAGGCGGGGCTGGTACTGTCCCACGCGGTATAGCCGCGGGCTTCAAATGTGGCGCGCAGTCCGCCGGAAGGAAAAGACGAGGCATCCGATTCGCTCTGTATCAGTTCCTTTCCGCTGAACTCCATAATAACTGTGCCGTCCTCCTGGGGGCAAATAAAGGAGTCGTGCTTTTCGGCTGTGGAGCCGGTGAGGGGCAGAAACCAGTGTGTGTAATGAGTGGCGCCTTTCTGGGCGGCCCAGTCCTTCATGGCCGACGCCACCACCTCGGCCACTTCCAGTGTGAGCTTTTTTTCTCCGGCCTGTACGGCCTTTACTTCTTTATAAATACTGGTGGGCAGCCATTCACGCATGGCCTTGTCGTTAAAACTGCTGCTGCCGTAGATGTCTTCCACAGGCGCGCTGGTGTAATCAATTTCGTTCATGTACTTTTCCTGTTCATTCCGGCTCTCCCGCTTATTCTACAGGGCGGGCGGGAGTGGTGGAAGGCCTCAGGAACCGAACTCTTCAGCCAGTCTGTTCTTATACCATCCGCTTAAGGCCATAACCCGTGTGGTAAAAGAGTTGCGGGCTCTTTCCTGGAAGGCTTTAAGATTATGAATACGGGCCGACATGGCGCCGTAGAACAGCACGCCTTCCTGCACAGGCACTACAATAAGATGAATCTGCATGTTTCCGGGATCCACAACTTTTATGAACCCTTTGTACTTCAGCGGACCACAGTTGACAATAACGGTGGAGAGGGCATTGTCCGCGGCAGTATGGGTTACTTCCTGTATGTTGGTGCCAAAGGTTTTGTCTGTCTGATGGACATAAACTTTTTCTTTTTCGGGCAGAACGGTATACACCGGATCGGGTAATGGCTTATGCGATTTTGGATCGGAAACAATCCAGCTTTCTTCAAAAAGCAGGCGCATTTCTCCCCGTGATGACGAGAAATATTCCAGGCCTTCCAGGGTACTCATGGAACAGAGAATGTTGTAGAGCACCAGCCGGCGCTGCTGTTCCGGCATGGATGCAAAGCCGGCAGGCAGCTGATCGGAGGGAGTAAAAAACAGCCCTTCAATTCCAATATTCAAGTTTCCGTTTTTCATTATCCGCGCGGATTCCTGACTCAGGTTTACGAAAGGCAGAAAAACAGGGGAAACTTCTTCAGGATGAAAACGCAGTACCGGCTGGCCGCTTTCCAGCAGCTGGCGGTTCTCCGTAGTAAGGGGAGGAAGAACCGAAGAGAGTTTCGGCAGCTGGTCTGAGCTGCTTTCAGCCGGAAGAACGGCCAGCGGAAGACACAGCAGTAAAGCTGTAACAGTTCTGCGGAAATTAAAGAAATTGTTCATATCTTTACAATAGCCATATCTGCCCCGGAAAACAATGACATTTGTGTAAGAAAACTTTTAAACGGCCTCTTATGTATTGTCTTTTGCATTGCGGGCCTGTTCCAGCAGTTTGAAAAATTCAGGGAATGTTACCGCGGCTGCTTCGGCTCCTGTAATATCCGTATGGCCTTCACAGCCCAGAGCCGCGGCGGCCAGCGCCATAACAACCCGGTGGTCATTATGGCCGTCTACGGTGCAGCCCCGAAGGGCCCGGCCGGGGCTTGTTCCCCGGATAATTATTCCGTCGGGCAGTTCTTCGGTTTCTGCGCCCAGTTTCGCAAGTTCGGCACACATAACGGCAATACGGTCGGTTTCTTTCAGACGGGCCTGGGGTACGCCTTTCAGGCGGCTTTCACCCTGAGCAAAAGCGCATACGGCTGCCATACCGGGCAGGGCGTCGGGAGTGGCGTTCAAATTATGAACTGCGCCCTGAAGGGGCGCGCCGCTTATTTCAATTCCCTGTGATACTCCTGCGCTCTTTACCTCCCGGATGCGGCAGCCCATTTTTTCCAGCATGGCTGTTACAGCCTTATCGCCCTGGGAATCGTTTAAATTCAGCCCCCGCAGAAACAGGGTGCTTTGGGTAATGGCGGCAGCGGCCATAAAAAACATGGCCGAGGACCAGTCGGCCGGAATTTCTTTTTCAAAGGGTTTGTAGTGCTGATTTGCCGGAATACAGAACTGTTTCCACCCGTTCTGCTCATATCTGATATGGCTCTGCTTCAGCCAGTCGAGAGTCATTTCCACATAGGGGGCTTCGTTCAGGTGCAGAACACCGAGAGTTGTGGCGTTCGGTGAATAAGAGGCAGGTGTTTTAATAAGAGGCGCGGCCAGCAGCAGGGCCGAAAGGTACTGACTGACCGGGCAGTTTATGTCCGCGCGGCCGGGCATGAGGGGACCGGTTACCGTAAACGG
>PDRU01000115.1 GCA_002748225.1 Spirochaetales bacterium
TTTGGATCAAAATTCTTTACTTCACCGGCAATCTGTGCGGCAAATTCGGAAGCATCAAACAGGGTAATATTATCAATTCCGCTCTTTCCGGCTTTCACGGCTTCCCAGGTATTGGCCACATCATGGGCCAGGGGGTTTACCGTTCCCATACCGGTAACAACAACTCTTCTTTTTTCCATTTGCTTTCTCCTACATTAAAAGTCCGCCGTCAACCCGGAGTACCTGCCCGGTGACATAGGAGGACAAATCGCTGGCCAGATACAGCACGGTATTGGCTATATCTTCAGGAACACCCATTCTCCCGAGAGGAATGGCTTTGGCGTAATCAGCCTTTACTTCATCAGTCAGTTTGGCAGTCATGGCGGTTTCAATAAAACCGGGTGCTACGGCATTAACCCGTACATTCCGTTTGGCTGTTTCCTTTGCCAGACTTTTTGTAAACCCTATAAGACCGGCTTTTGACGCTGAATAATTGGTCTGACCGGCATTGCCCATCTGTCCAACCACCGAAGCCATGTTCACAATGCTGCCCGATTTCTGTTTTAAAGCCATAAAGGCCGCCGCTTCACGGGCCACCAGAAAGGCACCGGTCAGGTTAACTTTCAGTACAGACTCCCACTGCTCCAGACTCATGCGGAACACCATGCCGTCCCGGGTAATACCGGCGTTGTTTACAACAACATCCAGCGAACCCCTGGCCGTTATATCCTTAATGAGCTGTTTTACCTGTTCTTCGTCGGTAATATTAACGCTGTAGAAGTGGACCGCGGCGCCGTCTTTGGCGGCGGCGTTCATTTCATCCTTAAAAGGACTTTCCTCAAAGTCGCAGTAATGTACTGAAGCGCCTTCCGACAGACACTTCATAATAATTTCCTTACCAATTCCCCGGGAACCTCCGGTTACCAGTACGTTTTTTCCTTTTAAAAGCATCAGCCGTTCTCCTGTGTCTTTATTTTATCAATATCTTCCAGTGTTCCGGCACGCATGCAGCTGCCGCCCTGGCCGGACTTGGCCCAGAGACCGGAAAGCACCGCACCCGGCCCAACCTCGTAAAGGGCTGAAGGATTCAATGCGGCAACAGACGCCTCCAGCTCTACCCATCGCACCGGATGCGTTACCTGTTCCACAAGCAATGAGCGGGCTTCCCCGCCGGTTTCCACCGGAGCGGCCTTCACATTGGACCAGACCTTTTTAACCGGGTCATTAAAATTCAGCCCGGCCAGAAAATCTTTCATGGCCTCTCCGGGCCCGGCCATTAAAGGCGTGTGGAAAGGACAGGATACTTTAAGCGGAATTATACGGCGGGCTCCGGCCGCCTTCAGAGCTTCTGCCGCTCCGTCCATTCCCGCTTTGGTTCCGCCAATGGCCACCTGAACAGGACTGTTTTCATTGGCACTCCAGACATAGGGCAAACCTTTCAGAGCATCCTGAACCACAGCTGGACTGATACCCACAACCGCAGCCATTCCAATTTCACCTTTTTCAGCAGTAATACCGGCACCGGCATCAGCCATAAACCGGCCCCGGGCGCTAACCGCTTTGAACGCGTCTGCCGCAGACAGAACACCGGCATCAACCATGGCGCTGTATTCCCCCAGACTGTGCCCTGCCGCACCCTCCGATTCCACACCCTCAACCCGCAGGGCCTCACGCGCGGCCAGAGAAGCCAGAACAATGGCCGGCTGGGCGTTGGCTGTGTCTTTCAGCTCTTCTTCACTGCCTTCAAACAGCAGGGCTTTCATATCCCGCTCACAGGCATCCGAGGCCAGAGAAAACAGGTCTCTGACCGTGCTGTACTTTTCATATAAATCCCGGGCCATTCCGGAAAACTGACTTCCCTGTCCCGGAAACAAAAAAACTACCATATAATGTAATTCCCCCCGTACGTTAAACCGCCGCCGAAGCCGACAGTTAAAATTTTCATTCCTTTCTTCAGCAGGCCCTTTGTATACATTTCCGCAAGAGCCAGAGGTATTGAAGCAGAGGACGTATTGGCAAATTCTTCCATGTTCAAATAATACTTATCCAAAGGAATCTTTGCCCGTTTGGAAGCCGCCTGGATAATGCGGTAATTCGCCTGATGCGGAACAATGTAATCCACATCTTCAGCAGTCAGACCGTTGCGTTCCAGCAGCTCTTTGACAATCTCCACATTCACCCGCACAGCAAAATTATAAACCTGATGCCCGTTCATCCGGAACTTCAGATCTTTTTCCGTTGTTTCTCCCGCCTTGAAGGGCGTAGCAGTACCGCCCACCGGCATATGGAGAGCCAGACAGCCGGTACCGTCCGAGCGCAGGATGCCGTCAAGAATACCGCTCTCTCCGCTGCCGGCCTGTAATATGGCGGCTCCGGCCCCGTCACCAAACAGAACCGCCGTACTGCGGTCGGTCCAGTCGGTAATAGCCGTCAGTTTTTCAACCCCGACAACGGCAATAGTCTTCATACTGCCGCTCAGAATCAGCCCTCTGGCCATTTCCAGTCCATACACAAAACCGGTACAGGCCGCCTTAATATCAACAGAGCCTGTATTACCCAGTTCCAGATTGCGCTGGACAAGATTCGCCACAGAGGGGAAATCCCGGTAATCAGGTGTTACCGTGGCAATAATTATAAAATCCAGTTCGTCTTTGGAAATACCGGCATTCTTCAGCGCGGTTTTTATTGCCTCGGTTGCCATATGGGATGTGGTTTCTTCTTCTGAAGCAATATGCCGGTTTCCAATGCCGGTATGAGAGCGGATCCATTCATCCGTCGTATCCATTTGTTTAGCCAGTTCTTCATTGCTTACCCGGCGGGCCGGAATATATGACCCTACGGATACTATATCTACAGTCATCAATCCTCCAATAACGGCACAAAGCCGTTAGATTACCGAAATATTATTTACAGTAAACAGCTTATTGTCAATATAGACAATGGCATCAAAAATGAAATTGACTCAAGACTGATTACAAATAAAGCCGCTCAGGTCTTGCCCCCTCCGGCAAGGACTTTTATCCTGTCAGTAATGATTAAACGCAGCGCTGCCGGACGCAGATTGTTCATTCTGATTTTTTGGGGGATTCTAAGCGCTCAGCTGTGGGCGCAAATGCCCGGCGAAACAAAAGGATTTGCCGGCTCAGGGCTGCATTTGTATCCTCTGGGATGGTCGTCTGAAGGACGCTGGGGAGCCGTTATCGGTCAGGAAAACGGAGAACAGCCGTCTGTTTACATGCTGGTTATGGACGCTGTTACCGACGAGGTGCTCTACAAATCGGGAAAAATGGAATGGAGCGGCCCGGAAGAGTTCGGCAGTTTCTGGAACCGCTACGGTGCTTCCATTATGAAGAAAGCAAAAGACTTCAAGCTGGATACATCATCCCGCCCCGATGTCCGCGATCCCCGTTTTGTCACAGGAGGAACCGAATACAACTTTATTATGTCGCCGCCTTCTCCCGCAAAGGGCGCCTATTCCCTGCGTATAAAATCTTCCCGCTCCGGTTCCAAATCAGTGTACCGTTCACCGGCCGCGTCAGCCCCTGATCAGTCGTTTCTGCTGGGAGCGCTGGTGAGTCCCTTTGAACAGCGGGCACTGGCAGTTATCAGGGAAATGCCCCGGTACGGCAAAGGAGAGCCGGCCTACCGCTTTTCCGGAGCCCACCTCAGTCAGGGTTTTTCTTCTTCAGGCACAGACGTTTCAGCCGCCAGGGCTAAAGGCTCTCTCATTTCAGCTGTTTTCAACGGACAGGAATACCTGGTACGGGCCCGTCTGGCAGCCGGAGCCGACCCTGAATCAAAAGATAAACGCGGCTACACAGCTCTGCTGACAGCCGCACGTCTGGGTTACTGGACCATGGTAAACGATCTTCTGGCCGCCGGAGCATCCCCTCTGCCCCGGGACAGAGACGGACGTTCGGCTCTGCATTACGCGGCTTTTGCCGGAGAAACCGAAAGTGTCAAAGCCCTTCTGAAAGCCGGGGCATCGAAAACCGGAAGGGACAATGCCGGCCGTACCCCCGGCGA
>PDRU01000116.1 GCA_002748225.1 Spirochaetales bacterium
AATGGTTTCTAGAGCGGCGTCGTATAATGATAAAGTTGGATGGTGGAGAAGTATTAGTATTAAATATTGGCATGCTTTTCCTGAAGATAGGATCAAGGTCGTAATATATCATGGAACCTGGATTCTGAGTATAATTTTTGGGGGACTTGCCGGTGTTCTTGGTGACTATGCACGGTTTAATTAAGATGTACCCGTCCTACCCCAAAACTCACCGTAAAACTAACTTCTGAATGAATCTGCTGGTTAACAATCCAGAGAAGGGAACAATACTCAGAAGTGAAAGACGCAAGCCGAATGTGCAAAGTAAAATAATACTGAGCAACGCGGCAGCGATTGAAAACAGCAGTGTACCGCAGGGGCTATGCCCCGAGGAACATTGCGAACAAGCGGAAAGCCCACAGCGCGGCGCTTCGGCGGAGGGCAGAGGCGACGGCGCCCGTGAGCCGAAGCACAAAAGCCGCGCGAGGACTTATAGCGGAAAGCGCGGGCCTTCGGCCGTAAGGCAGAAGGTGCCGCCCTTCCAAAAAAAAGGACCGCTTCCCGGAGCATCTCCGAAGGAAGGGCCCTTTTAATTGCCGGATACCCGGCGCCCAGCAGACTGCTAGCTTACAACAGCCATAATGTTGGTACCTGCGTACTTGTCGTACATTACTTTGTCGCCCACTTTTACGGAAATGGCATCTTTGTCATCGCCAATGGCAACAACACTGCCGGTTTGAGTCTTTTCCTGTGCTGTGTCGGGAATGTAGAGGCCGGAAGCTGTTTTTGTTTCAGCTTCTTCCACTTTAATAAGAACACGGTCCCTCAGAGGTTTGACGGTCATTTTTTGAACCCTCTCGAAATTTTGGAATTTGCGCGGCGTCTCTGCCGGAAAGCAGAAATGCGCCACTCTGGAAAATATACGGAATTGAACGCGTCGGGGTCAAGTGAAATCGTGTGAATTCCCTCTTCCCCGGCCGGAAGTTTTATTACGGCTGTTTTTGTTGTCTTTGCTGTTTGCCTTTTGAAAAATTGTTTTGTATGTTGTTTCTATGGAAGTGAATTACGCGGACGAAGCCCGTACTTTTTTTAAAATACAGCTGGGCCGCTATCTTCAGGAATGTCCTTCCCGTTCTTTTTCCGGTCTGCCGGAACACGACGCGGTTATGTCCATTATAAAGGATGCCTGGGTGGAGCTGCGTTCGTCGGTCTGTATCAGCAGCATGAGTCCTTCGGGGCGCCGGGCGCTGTATTCCACAACTCTTATTTTCTTTCCTACTTTTGTTGCCGACGGGGGGCAGAACTGTATTACAGCCGATTTTGTCCGTGGTACACGCATCAGTCATTCCCCGGTTTCTGTTCCTCTCTGCCCTGAATTGGACAGCTGATTCCCTGCGGTGGGTTCTTATGACACGTTTTTTTTCTCTTGATTTCTGATTGGGTCTTTTTGACACTTTATTGATTTTCCAGGGCTGTGCTTTTTCCGCGCGCTGCCGGGTGATTTCTTGCAAATCATTTATATATAAGTAAATAGTGTAATAATCGTTTAATTGGCACGTTTATTGCGTATCAGTAGGCAGGAGTGAATAATGAAATACGACGATGATTCCATTCTGTCCATTTATCTGAAAGAAATTAATACAATTCCCCTGCTGACGCGGGAAGAGGAAGATAATATTGCCCGCAAAGCCGTTGCCGGCGACAGGGAAGCTCAGGCAAAGCTGATTGAAGCCAATCTCCGTTTTGTTGTGAATACGGCCAAACGGTTCCAGAACCAGGGGCTGCCTCTGGATGATCTGATCAGCGAGGGCAATATCGGTCTGATGAACGCCATTGACCGTTACGATCCCGACAAGGGGTATCACTTTATTTCCTATGCTGTGTGGTGGATACGCCAGGCCATTCTGAAGGCTATTTATGAAAAATCAAGAATGATCCGCCTTCCCCTCAACCGTGCCAACGAGCTGGTTCAGATTGAAAAAACCCGTAAGGCCCTGCTTACCGAGCTGGGAGAAGATCCCTCAGACGCGGAAATTGCCCGTTTAACCGGCATTAATGAGCAGGATGTAAAAGATCTGCAGGCTATCAGCCGCGATCTGGTGTCGCTGGAGAGTCCGGTGTACGATGAACGCGATTCTTCCACTCTGGGCGACTTTATCCAGGATAACGATTATGCCGGGCCGGACGCCATGGCCATTGAACAGTCCATGAAAGACGATATTGAATCGGTTCTGGGCACACTCACTGAAAAAGAGGCCGATATTCTGCGCCACCGTTTTGGCCTGGGGAACCGCACTCCCATGTCCCTGAAGGAAATTGGAGACGGCTACGGACTGACCAAGGAACGCATTCGTCAAATAGAGAAAAAAGCTCTCGACAGACTGCGCCATTCATCGCGGAGTGTTCTGCTGAAAGATTATATTGCCGCTTAGGCGGGGGGACTGTATACGGCCCGCCATATCTGATTGAGTACGGCTAGATCCTTTTCGGCATTTTCCAAACTGTCGTCTTTGCAGAATTCCAGCAGAAGCGGCACATCGCTTTTGTCCAGGGCTTTCAGGTATTCCAGCCATTCACTGCGGCCTTCTTCCAGCAGATGACGGGTGTCAAAGCCCGTCCACCAGAAGGCATGAACGGTTTTGATATGCCTGCGCAGCAGCTGAATTTCTGACAGTCTTTCCTGCCGGCTTATTTTCGGATTCGGCTGCCAGTAGAGATAAACATTCTCGCGGCCGGCATCCTGAATAAGAGCAAGGGCACTTTCCTTTGTGTCGGTGAGGGTATTTCTATGGTATTCAAATCCAATTTCCAGTCCGTAAGAAAGGGCTGTGTCGGCCGCAAGTTGTACTTCCCGGTTCAGTTCGGCGCGTTCAGCTTCCGTTATTTTCGCGGATGAACGGCTGCCGGCCCAGAGCCGCACCCGCTTTGTTCCCAGAGCCCGGGCGCTTTCAAAAACAGGTCTGCAGTCCATTTTTTTGCCCAGTCTGTAGTAAGAACCGTAGGAAAAGACCTGCAGCCCGGCAGCTCTGGTCTGTTCGCCTGTTTTCAGGGCACGCTGAATGTCTCCCGGAGGCACATGAATATCTCCGCCCCATTCTATTCCCTGCAGTCCGCAGCGCCGCGCGAACGCAATAATGTCTTCCGCTTCCAGAGTGCGGAAGGTAATGGAGGTTATTCCGGTCATGAGAGCTCCTTTTACGCCATGGTTTCGAGCATGTCAGTTGTTACTTCATAGAGCGCCGGCTTTCCGGCTGTGACGCGCCTGTACTCCTCTGCCATGTACTCTCCCAGACGGGCTACTTCTTTGCTGCACGCGCCGGCTCTGTGAGGCGTCAGAATAATATTCGGCATGTCAAAAAGCGGATCCCCTCTCTGAAGAGGTTCGTTGGGATCGGTAACATCCAGAACGGCCGTTCTGCGCGGCTCTTCATTCAGAGCCCGGCAGAGTCCCTGCGGGTCAATGGTGGCTCCCCGGCCCGTATTGATAAAGACCGCGTTGGGTTTCATGCGGGAAAACAGGGAATAATTCAGCATTCCTCTGGTCTGCGGGTTGTTTGCAAGGTGGTTGGAAATTGTTTGGGATTCCGCAAAAAGCGTTTCAATATCCGTTTTTCTGACATGCAGATTTTCCGCAGCCGGCTCATCCATAAAGGGATCGAAAACCAGTATTTCCAGGCTGTAGGGTGCGAGCAGTTCTATTACTTTGCGTCCTATCATGCCGGCTCCCAGCAGTCCAACCGGCGTGTGGTAGTTGCCGGGGAAACTGTTGCCGTATTCCCTTGCTTTTTCCGCGCCTTCTTCTGCGTAGCGGCGGTGAAGCTGGAAAAAACCCTTGTTGGCCAGAATAATCTGGGCCGCAGTCCATTCGGCTACCGGTACGGCGTTGGCGGCCCATGCACTGAAAATCCGTACTCCGTTTTTCAGAAAGGGACGGGCGAATTTCTGAACGGAACCGGCTCCGTAAAACAGGTATTTCAGAGAGGGAAACTGCTCTCTTATTTGTTCTTCGGTCAGGGCCGGCATGGTCCAGGTGCTGAAGATGCAGCGGCATTCCGGCCGGCATTTTTTCTGCTGCAGTATTTCACTGCTGAGAAGAATGTCGCCCTGAGCCAGCCACTGGCTGCTGTAACAGCTGCGCAGAACCTCTTCTGTTGCCGCGACAAAATATATTTCACTCATAACCGTTCCTTCCGGAATTCCGCCCAGACGTTTTCAAACCATACCGGTTCGTCCGGTACAGCTCTGGCTTCTGTTTTCTGCGTCTGCGCGCTGTTGTCTTTCCATATTGTTGTTAAGCGGAAGCTGATATTACCGGTTTGAGGCAGTACTGCGCCGCGGCTCACAGCCGCCGAGCCCCCCGCTGAACCGCTCAGTGAGGCGGCCTTTATCATGGCGTTAAGAACAGCAGCCTGGCAAACAAGCTGGTCGTAGACTGTAAAGAACTCTTCAACGGGCCGGCCGGCCGGCGGGGCAAAACGGCGCAGAATTTTCTGCTCTTCCGGTGCCGGAAGTTCCGGCGGCTTCTCCGGATTCCGAAGAATGTGCTGCGCGGCCCGCATTGAACCCACCTGCGCGGAATTCAGAGCCGAGCCTCCGGGGCGGTACGCTCCGAAAGTGCCGGCGGCTTCTCCGGCAATGTAGAGCCCCTGTATGGGGCTCTGCCAGTTCTCATCTACCAGAAGACCGCCGTTATGATTCTGCGCGCAGACACGTATTTCCAGCATTTCCTTATGCAGGTCTATCCCATGATCTTTATAGAGCTGCACGGCCTGGGGATTCATATGCTCCAGGCGTTCAATGGGTGTTCCGAAAAGGGCGCCGGAGTTTTTGAGGTACTGGTATGCCTCGCCGCTGAGGCTGGAAAAATCTTCGGTCAGTCCGGAGGGGTTACGGCGGTAGTCAAGATAAACACGCCGTCCTTTCTGCGTTTCTTCATGCACCAGAATGTCTATCAGGGAAGAGCCGTTCATTTTGGCGCTGTCAAAGGGCCATTGGTACCCTTTCAGGAAAACACACATCAGAATGTCTTTCGGCTCAGCGGCGCCTTCAAACAGGAATTCGCGTTCCCGTCCCTCTGAATCAACAGAAACATAACGGGGCAGAACCTGCTGGTAGGTTCCCGAAAGGTTCCACCGGAAAGATACCGAAGCAATGCCGTACTGCCAGTACTGCAGGTTCACTCCCGGTACTCCGGCTTTGAGCAGAATACCGCTCATTCCTCTCTGGCTCTCCGGGTAAACGCTGTTTTTGTAAATGCCTGCCGGTCCGCCGGTACACCAGATAATTTTTCTCGACTTCAGGTAGACGGGTTTTCCCCGGTGTACGGCTATGAGCCCTTCTATGCGGTTATTGACAACAGCAACCTCAACAACCGTATGATCGTCAAGAACGGGTACACCTTTTTTCAGTACTTTTTTTTCCAGCAGTTCTGTCATGTATTTTGAGGTGAGCGGCCCGGCGCTGGTGGCCCGCATTCGGGGATCGTGGTCGGTTTTGTAGCCGGCAAACTGCCCGTAACGGTCTGTGGGGAAGGGCACGCCCAGATGAACCAGTTTCATAAAACAGGAAACAGAGCAGGCTGCTTCGGTTAATGTAACCGGACCGTCAGTGTCTTTCTGCGGGGCCAGAGCTGCGGCCATTTCAGAAACGCTGTCAGAGTTGT
>PDRU01000117.1 GCA_002748225.1 Spirochaetales bacterium
CCTTTTCGGGCGCAGAGAACTTCCCGGGAGCCCCGGGTTAAAACAAAACTGCTTTCGCCTTCAGAAAGTTTTTGCAGTTCTCTTTCCACAGTTTCCAGAACATCACGATCATCCGCTTCACTTACCTCGCTTTCCGGAAGAAACGTGGCGCAGAATTCCACCAGATTTATCTTAATAACTTCCGGGCCGTATTCCAGCGCTTTCCGCAGGTCTTCACCGCGGAAGTCGGCCAGAACCGGAACCCCTGCTTCCCGGGCTTCCATGCAGAAATGAGCAAACAGATCATCCGGGTAGCCGGGAGCCCTGGAACCTGAAAGCACCACCCGTCCGGCCCTCTTCAGCTCCCGGCTGAATGAGCGGCGTATGGCAGAAGCGGTGCTGCTGTCCACCGGCTGCGTGGGTTCAATAATTTCGGTTGTACTGCGCTCTTCCTTATTCAGAAGTGTTATACAGGTGCGGATCTGTGAGGGGCTCTCCTCCCAGACAACATTCAGATTATCAGCACGGCATAACGACAGAAACGCTTCCCGTTCCGTGTGCTGGCTGGTCAGATGAGTCAGGTGGACAGCCTCAACGCCCAGCTGATGCAGCACCCGGCTGACATTTATGCCTTTCCCCGAAGCATCCAGCCGGGCCGCTGCCGCCCTGTTTACCTCTCCGGACTTGAGTTTTTCTAATACAACAGTGCGCTGAAATGTCGGATTCAGACAAACTGTCAGAACTGGTTTATTCATTTGCCGCCTCAAAAAAGGGCTGTCCCTCAGAGGACAGCCCCTTAACCGTTAAGTATACATTATTTACAGGTTTTCAATCAGTAGGTAATTCTCTTATACGGCTGATCGGTTGCCTTGTCAAAGGCTTTATCGGGAGTGGGATACATGGCTATGAGATATTCGGCCAGGGCATCCTGTTCACCGCCGGTCTTGCTGAAAGCGCTGTTTTTTCCGGGATCGGCCGCCAGATTTTCATCCGGATAGTCGATCTTTTCTCCCCATCCCTTGCCTTCATAGAGATTGCGGCGGTCGGGATTGCTCAGCTTGTCAAAGGGATAGCTGTCTCCGCCGTTGGCCAGGAAGTTCAGCGTGACAAAGCGGAACACCCTGCCGGGATCTCCCTGCAGAGTTCCCCCGGATACCACAGTGTCGCGGACACTGCCGTCAGCGTTCAGTACTTCCAGAGATGTTATCCTGCTGCCCGGAGCCGCCGAAGCGTCAAAGCTCAGTTTCATGCCGGCCAGCTGAGGAAACTGTCCCGGAGTGGCGCCCGGTTCGGTTGCCGCAACAGCATGCTCCATCAGCATAACAAGCTCTTGAGCAGTTGCGTTCATTGTAACCAGACCGTTGTCAAAGCGGAGAGTGGCCCGCAGATGCCCCTCGGTTACGGCCCCTTCGGGAGTGCCTATTTCCTTGTTGGCAGCGGGGGGACTCAGTACTGCTTCAGAATAGTCAACTGAACCCGGAGGAACCACCGCGGAACCAATTTCGGTGCGGATACCGCCGCCGTTCTTAATGGAAATATCAACCGGTTCCTGTCCCATAACATTGGCATACCACAAGTTTGCATCCGCTGTCAGACTGCCCAGATTCGTCTGCATGGTGCGGACAGAACCGCGCCGTCCGTCCAGATACACCGATGTAAAGCCCAGAACATTGCTGTACTGTTTGGTAATAACATCCTGAATACCTTTCTGAACCTTTACAATATCTTCGTTAACCTTACCGCCGGTTAATGCCACATTTTCAGGCACAGCCGCCCAGCTTCCGTTCAGTTTCTTATCCAGCGATTTACGGACAATAACGCCGTCCGCGTCAAATCCGACAACCAGCCGGCCCAGATATTTGTAATCGCCGTCTACGTTTACAACCAGTAAAGGCATACCCGAGGCGTCCATGGTTTCATAGGGATAGGTTTCATCCCAGCCGTCGTCCCCGCTGAATAAAACATCGGTGGAATCGCCCATGCGGGTATTGGAACCGCCGGCAACAATAATATCCACGTCATACAGGTAACGGGCCAGTTCTTTTTCAACAGAAATCTGCTGCATGTGGGCCAGAACAATAATTTTGTTAATACCCGCGGCTGCCAGATTGTCTACAGCCGGCTGAATTGCCGCGGCAAGATCGGCCGCCGTCCAGTCTTCGGCCGTTGGCGAAATAACCAGGCCTCCGGTGCTTGTTATAGCCGGCAGGGTGGGGGTGGAAGCCCCTACCAGACCAATTTTTTCTCCGTTTACTTCCACAACAGCGGAAGCGGCAAACTTTCCGGCCAGTTCTTTTACACAGGCTCCGTCAGTGCCCATTAATTCCGCGGTGTCTTTGTTCTTGGAGAAGTCGGTATTTGCTGAAAGATAGGGGAAAAGCGCGCCGGGAAATTCCACGCCGTTCTTGGACTCGGCTGACATGGCGTCGGCCAGTTCACCGGGACCGGCATCCAGATCGTGGTTTCCGAGGGCTGAAGCCTTTACACCCAGGGCGTTCATAAAAGCTATGTCGGCATGTCCGGGTTCATTGCTTCCTGTAATGGCCCGTACAATTTTCTGCTCCGCCGCATAAAAACGCGGTCCGGGAATAATGTTGTCTCCGGAACTTACCACAAGAGTGGAAGCACCGTACACAGGATCCTTGCTGAAGCCGTCTACCAGAGCCGAAAATTCATCAACAGCGGCCAGGGCAATTTCCTCGTTGCCGTCAATATCTGCAAAATGCAGCAGCTGTAATGTGTATACGGCCGGTCCCGCCTTGTAGCTGCTCCGCTGCGGGCCGGACGCGCAGCCGATAACCAGAACCGTTAGAACTGCAAGCACGGCCAGAGCCGCTGCCGCTGTTCCCTTCATCTTTTTAATGCGCTGTCTTTTCATAGGGTTTTTCCTCCTTTGGAAACCCGGTGTTTTTTCATTACAGCCATTATAGCGCCGGGAAGCTGTCTTTAGGGGAAAAAAAAACACCCTTTCATTAAAAAAGTGCGGAAATTCAAAAGAAATTCAAAGCAGCGGCGGGTTCCTGTCCTGAAAATCTTCCAGCCTTATTTTATCTGTTATCCATTATTCATCTGGTTTATAGTACAACCATGGAACAGCTGAACACAGACGGCACCCATATTGAGCCGCATCAGGCTTTTAGCAAAATTTTATCCGGTCTCACCGGGCTGGAAAATCCCATCCAGCCGTACTTTTCGCAGCCGGATTCGGTTATCTATAACAACAACTGCCTGGAAATACTCTCGAATCTCCCCGTCGCTTCCATTGACATGATCTTTGCCGATCCTCCCTATTTGCTCTCCAATAACGGCTTTACCTGTAAAAACGGAAAAATGGCAACAGTCAACAAGGGAAAGTGGGACCGCAGTGCCGGCCTGGAAAACAACCTGGAGTTTCACAATACCTGGATATCCGCGTGCAGGAGAGTTTTAAAACCGGAAGGCTCACTCTGGATCAGCGGCACCTACCACAGCATCTATCAGTGCGGTTATCTTATTCAGAAAAACGGCTTTCACATTCTCAACGATATTGCATGGTTCAAGCCCAACGCGGCGCCGAATTTAAGCTGCCGTTTTTTTACCGCTTCTCATGAAACCCTGCTCTGGGCCCGCCGGAATTACAGCGCAAAACATACCTTTAACTACAGCGACATGAAAAACGGCACATTCCCGGAAGACAAGCTGAAAAAATCCAGAACCCAGATGCGTTCAGTCTGGTCCATACCCACTCCCGGACCGGCAGAAAAACAATACGGGAAACATCCTACACAGAAACCCCTGGCGCTGTTAAACCGGATCGTCAAAGCCTCTACCAAACCCGGCGACATTATACTGGATCCCTTTTCCGGTACCGGTACAAGCGGCGCTGCCGTTAAAAACGCCGGAAGCCGGTTTTATATAGGCATTGAGCTGGAGCGGCAGTACTGTGAAATTGGCCGGAAGCGGCTGGAAGCGGCTGGAAAACCGCCCTCCGCATGAAAATCATCCGGCATAAAAAAGC
>PDRU01000118.1 GCA_002748225.1 Spirochaetales bacterium
GGACATTTCTGAACCGTCAGTTTCTGTGTTGTCAAGCAGCGATGATAAGCTTTCCCGGAGCTTCTGTTTTTCTGCGGAAATTCGGCCGGCTGTTTCTGCCGCTTCACCGCAGGTTTTAACAAGAGTCTGCTGTTTTAAAGAACAATCATCCGCAGCCTCTCTTAACTGCGAGGACGCTTCATCCAGAGAGCCTATCATTTCCAGCATGCGGGAACCTTTTTCGGTGAGTTCTTCAATATCAGAGCTTACCAGCGCCGTACTGTTATTCACGGAATTGACTTCTTTTTCCATTATCTGAAACGCGTCCAGTGTCCGGGTGCCGGAATCTTCAGCCATCTGGATGTCGGCTACTATTGACTGGAGATTTTCAGTAATGGCCCGGGAATTGTCGGACGTGGCCTCAGCAAGTTTGCGTATTTCATCGGCTACAACGGCGAATCCTTTTCCTGCGTCTCCGGCATGAGCGGCTTCAATGGCCGCGTTCATGGCCAGAAGGTTGGTTTGTTCGGCAACAGATTTTATAATGCCGGCCATTTCCCTTATGGCGTCGGCATGGGTTCCTATCCGGTGGATAATGGTTCCCGTTTCCCGCATTCTTTCTCCGCCTTCCCGGGAAAGTGTGCCCAGTTTTTCTACTGCCTGATGGTTGTCTTCTACACGGCCGGCTATGGCATGGAAGGCTGTGTTGATTTCAGCCATGGATTCAGCAGAGTTCTGTATAAGCTTCTGCTGCTGAAGGGCTGTTTGTGTAACCGCAGTTGTTTTTTCTTCACTCTCCTCAAGCAGAGTTGAGCTCTGCAGAATGTTTTCAGACAGGCTGCGGGTCAGCTGTAAAAGGGCTTCGGCAGACTGTGTTGTCTGCGCGGCTGATTCAGCGGTGTATTCCAGGGTGTCCTGGAGGTTCCTTTCGGCAGCTGCGCTGGAATGCGCGGCGCTGGTAAGTAATTCAATTCTGGCCGAGATATTGCCGGCACTTGTGTTAAGTGCTTCATGCAGAACAGTAAATTCGTCTCTGGGCGAAGGAACCTCAGACGGAGTGAAATTTTCCTTTCCCAGTTCCGCAATGCTGCTGCGGATTTTTTTGAACTTGCGTGCCGAATCCGCGGTAAGATTTATCAAAAGAACAGCCGTTACCAGAATTCCCGCAGCGAGAGCAACAATGGTAATAATCTTTCCTCTGGAAAGAATCAGATGGGGCTGCTGCCGGAATTCTTCCAGGTTGAGTGCCAGAAAAATTTGTAAAGCCAGAAGTGCGATAATAAAAACAGCATTCGATAAAACGGCAGTAAGAACGATTCGGCTGTGCAGTTTCACAGAAAAACTCCTCTGAAAAATATTATTTCACTAACAGAAGGATAAAGCTAGTCTTTAAAAAAATCTTTAAAAATATAAAAATGGTCATGGGCGGTTGAATGACAGCCGGCCTGCTTCAATGGATGCACAGAAAATAGAGTTTCCTTTTTACGGGTTCTGTAATGTGTCTGGTGATTTTTTTGCTGTAAAAAGAAGATAATATGACAATTAAAGGTTTGAAATACAAGAAAGAAGCCGGCAGCTGGTACAGTGCCCTGCCTTTGGGAAACGGCCGGACAGGAGCTATGGTTTTTGGCGGAGCCGGAGAAGAACATATTGCCCTGAATCTTGATACCCTCTGGTCTGGTGATGGCCGCTACAAGGGGCGGAAGGTAGAACCTGCCACATGGAACAATGTGCGGCAGTTCATCAAAGATGGAAATTACAGCAGCGCGGAAAAATGTGTCAGGGAAAAGGTTCTATGCGACTGGACAGAGTGCTTTTTGCCTGCTGGAAATATTAAGATTTCTTTTGACGGAATTTCTTCTGATATTACTGATTATACACGCTTCCTTTCCCTGAACGAGGCTCTTCACACTGTCAGTTTTAATGTTGCCGGCTCCGGGAAAACATTCTGCAGAGAATCTTTTATCAGCCTTAAGAAAAATGTTTTATTGATGAAACTGAGTGCCGCGGAAGATGGAAAGGCCCTGCCGTTTTCTTTTTCGCTTGATATAACTTCGCCTCTTCAGTCTCAATATGAAAAATGCCTGGAAAATGAAATTTCCATAACCGGGCGTGCGCCGGTTTACGCGGCTCCTGCATACGTTTACTGTGAAGAACCCGTGTGCTACCGCCGTGACGGCGGTTTATGTTTTGCTCTTGGCCTGAAGCTTCTTCAGAAAGGCGGAGGAGTGAGGAAAGAAAATAACAGGCTGACTGTCAGCTGTCCGGGTGAGTGCTGGTTTATATTTTCCGGCAATACAAATTTTCATTCCGGGGAAACGTATAAAAAGAGCGTCTGGCAGGAAATCTATGAAGCAGAGAAAACCGGATACAGCCGTTTGAAGAATGAACACACAGCAGCATATAAGGTTTTATTTGATAGAGTGGATTTCAGCCTGGGCGCTGAGAAGTCCGCAGATACAGTCCCGCCGGCGGAAAGATATTGTGTTAATAATGCGGCTTTCTCAATCAATGTCCCCGACACGCTGGAACTGCTGGAAAATGCCGGTACTGACAAAAACGCTCTTTGCGAACTGATGTTCCATTACGCACGATACCTTATTATTTCTTCATCCATGGAAGGCAGTGAATGTGCCAATCTACAGGGTATATGGAACAAGGACATCAGAGCCCCCTGGAGTTCCAATTACACGGTCAATATCAATACACAGATGAATTACTGGTTTGTTGAGAGTGTCAATTTACCGGAATGCCATTTCCCGCTTTTTGATCTTATGGACAGGGTTAAAACAGGCGGGGAGCGTACCGCCGCGGAAATGTACAATTCAGGCGGCTGGGTGAGCCATCATAATATTGACATCTGGGGACATTCCACTCCTGTGGGCTTGAATTCTGATAATGAACACGCATGTTCATATGCCATGTGGCAAATGAGTTCAGCCTGGCTGTGCAGGCATCTCTGGGAGCACTTTCTGCATACGCAGGACTTGGAATTTTTAAGAGAACGGGCCTGGCCTCTTATGGAAGGAGCCGCTGTTTTTTATCTTGATAACCTGGTGGAAATAGATGGAAAATCCGGTCTGCTGCCGTCAACTTCGCCGGAGAACCTTTTTGTGGCAGAAGACGGGAACAGACATTCCCTGACCTTTTTTTCCACAATGGAAACAAGTATTCTCAAAGACTTTTTTTCCTTTTATGCCGAAGCAGCTCAACTTCTAAACCTTATTCCTGATTCCAGACTTCAGGACGCCCTCGGCCGGTTGCCGGAATTGAAGATCAACGAAGATGGAGCATTGGCGGAATGGTACTTCCCTTACAGGGAAGCAGATAAACACCATAGACATGTTTCGCATCTTTACGGACTTTACCCTGCCGGTTTAACCGGTTCTGACAAGGATTTACTGGAAGCCTGCAAGGTAAGCCTTAACCGGCGCGGAGATGAAGGTACTGGCTGGTCTATTGCCTGGAAGGCCTGTCTCTGGGCCAGAATAAAAGACGGCAACAGAGCTTTCCGGCTTCTTAAAAGACAGCTTGAACTTACCCGGGAGCAGCGGATTATGGTTAAGGGCGGAGGAACTTATCCGAATTTGTTTTGCGCGCATCCGCCTTTTCAGATAGACGGGAATTTCGGATTTGCCGCCGCTGTTGTGGAAATGCTGGTGCAAAGTCATCAAAACCGCCTGGAAATTCTGCCGGCCCTTCCGGATGAGTGGAGTAACGGTGAGGTAAAGGGTCTTATTCTGCGCGGCGGCTATACAGCCGGTTTCAAGTGGAAAAACGGCAGGGTTATCCGGCTCAATGTTGTTTCGCTCAATAAAAATGCTGTAGACATAGTTTTCAATGGGCAAGTTCAGACAGTTGATTTTTCCCGGAACCGATCCTGGACATTTTCCGAAATCTAGCTTTCTTTAATAGAACCGGGTTTCAGCTGCCGTGCATTATC
>PDRU01000076.1 GCA_002748225.1 Spirochaetales bacterium
CTGTTCCATCAGCCGTTTGTGAATATACTCAATAGAGCCGACATCCAGTCCCCGGGTGGGCTGAACCGCAATAAGAAGATTCGGGTTATGGCTGATCTCGCGTCCCACAATGGCCTTCTGCTGATTCCCTCCCGAAAGAGACCGGGCGGGCGTCTCACTGCCCTGTCCGGCCCGCACGTCAAAGTCTTCAATTATCTTTTCCGCGTTGGCACGGATAACATCTTTTTTCAGAAAACCTCTGCGGTTGAAGCGGGTTTCCCAGTAATTTTCCAGAATACAGTTTTCTTCAACACTGTACTCAAGAACCAGGCCCCATTTCTGCCGGTCCTGAGGTATGTGGGCTATACCCTCCTGAAAACGCTCTCTGACCGGCGCGTGGGTAATATCTTTTCCGTTAAGCAGAATAGTGCCGCCGTGCGCCCGGCGCAGTCCGGTCAAGGCTTCCACCAGCTCACTCTGGCCGTTTCCATCCACACCGGCCAGTCCCACAATTTCGCCGCCGTAAACGTCCAGTGAAAAGTTCTTGACAGCCGGAAACTTCTGCTTGTTCAGAACGGTCAGATCCTTAATTTCCAGAACCTTCTCTCCCGGCTCCTTATCCTGACGGTTTACAGAGAAACTCACTTCCCTGCCCACCATCATGCGGGCCATGGTTTCGGTGTCTGTGTCCTTAACGTCCACGGTTCCCACAACCTTACCCCGGCGTATTACGGTACAGCGGTCGGCTATCTGTTTAATTTCCTTCAGTTTGTGGGTTATAAGAATGATTGATTTCCCTTCGGCAATGAGGCTGCGCATTATTTCCATCAGATCCGAAATTTCCTGCGGAGTTAAAACGGCTGTCGGTTCGTCGAAAATCAATACCTCGGCATCGCGGTAGAGCATTTTCAGAATTTCCACCCGCTGCTGCATACCCACTGAAACATCTTCTATAATGTCATCGGGTTCCACATTCAGCCCGTAATGACTGCTCAGTTCCTTAATGCGCTTTGACGCCGACTGCAGGTCCATGCCCAGTCCGCGGCGCGGTTCCATTCCAAGAACAATGTTCTCGGTTATGGTAAAATTATGAACCAGTTTAAAATGCTGATGCACCATACCAATGCCCAGATTACTGGCCTGAGTGGGATTGTTAATGGATACTTCCTTCCCCCGGACACGTATATGACCGCGGTCCGGATGATAAAGACCGAAGAGAATACTCATAAGGGTTGATTTCCCGGCTCCGTTCTCGCCCAGAAGCGCCAGCACCTCACCTTTCTTCAGCTGAATGGTAACATCGTCATTGGCAACAATGCCGGGGAATTCCTTGCGGATGCTGTTCATTTCTATGACATACTCTTCTCTGTCCATTAACAGACCTCCTCAACAAAACGTGGAAAAAAAGGGGGCGGACATACCCGCCCCCTCCTTGTTTATACAGCAAGCATTTATTTAATCAGATCACCCTGAGTATCGGCTACAACTATTTCACCGCTCTGTACCTTTTTGTAGAGTTCGGCAACTTTCTTCTGAACCGACGCCTTCAGGTTGGGGTTCTTTTCAGGAATTCCAACCCCGTAGTTTTTGGAGTCAAAGAACATTGTTTTTCCGCCGGGGAATGTACCGTTCAGTTCAGCAACGATCATGTCATAAGTTGCTGTATCGATCTTCTTCATGGCCGAAGTAAGAACAACCGATTTGTCGCCTTCGTAAACACCTTCGGCAAACTGGTCAACATCCACACCGACAATCCAGACTTTCTCGCCGTTCTTGGCCCGGGCCTTGGCTTCGCTGAAAGCTCCCAGACCTACACCGCCGGCGGCGCAGAAAATAACATCAACACCCTTGTCGAACATACCTGCACCCAGCTGCTGACCGGCAGCGGTATCGGTAAAGGTACCCTGATAAATAACGTTCTCGGCCTTAATCTGAACATTGGTGCCCAGATTCTTGTTCGCGTAAGCCAGTCCCTGCTGGAAGCCCCAGTTGAACTTCTGTACGGGAGGAATTTCCATACCGCCGATAAAGCCGGCTTCGCCTTCCTGAAGCTGCAGAGCGGTAGCCAGGCCTGCAAAAAACCCCGATTCATTTTCCGCAAAGAAAATGGGAACGGTATTAGGACCAACAACAGCTTTCCAGTCGCCCGCGTGAGGAACTCCGTCAATAAGAACAAACTTTGCATCGGGATATTTGTTCTGGGCCGCGAAAATGGCTGTTTCAAACTTGAAACCCGGAGTAACAATAAATTTATAGCCAGCGTCGTAAAGGTTGCTGATTTCCTTCAGGTAATCAGCTTCCGTGGTTCCGACAGGTTTCAGATACTTTTCAGTAATCAGTCCCTCATCGGCCGCCATAAGTATGCCTTCCCAGGTGCCCTGGTTAAAAGACTTGTCATCAATGGTACCGGCATCCGTTACCATTCCCACCATCATTTTTTTTCCGGATCCAGCTTCTCCCTCACCGTTGGCGAACAGAGCTGAAGCGGCAAAAAGAATGACCGTAAGGATGCAAAGTGTTTTTTTCATTTTATTCTCCTTTAACAGAATAATGCATGTGTCTGAACTATAGCCCAGATTCACTGAAACCGCAACTCAAATCTGACCCCGCAGCGGCTGGTTCATGTAAAACGGCCGCACAGCTCAGCTCAGGCTGAAGGGCGTACCTGGACCTTCCGGCTCCAAACCGAAGGCCTTCTGAACAGCCGCTGACAAATCGGCAAAGCTCTCCCGGATACCCACATTGTTATCAGCGGCATCCAGAGGGTTCCGCCCTATAACCCGGCATAATACCGGTACGTGCTCACGGGTATGATCCGTACCGCGGAAAGTGGGATCGCATCCGTGATCGCCTGTAATGGCAATGATATCGCCGTCTTTCAGGTGTTTTTCAAGTTCCGGCAGTACCGAATCAATAACAGCTACCGCATCATGGTAGCCTTGAGGATCCCGGCGGTGGCCGTAGATCATGTCTGTATCGACAAGATTAACAAAAACAAAGCGGTCTTTATCCGACGGCCTGTCTTTGGCCAGCTGAAGGGTACGCTTTATACAGGCAGGGTTTCCCGCGTCATGATGCGACTCATCTATACCCTGTTCATTAAAAATGGAACCTATTTTGCCGACAGCCACAGTCCATACGCCTTTTTCCTTCAGGTAATCAAGCAGAGACTTGGCCGGCAGGTCTATGGACCAGTCGTGCCGGTCCCGGGTGCGGCTGAAACTGCCGGGAACGCCCTCAAAAGGACGGGCAATAACACGGCCCACATTGTAGGGGTCGCAGAGCCTGCGGGCCGTTTCACAGAGCCGGTAAAGCTCGGGGACCGGAAACACATCCGTATGAGCCGCAATCTGAAAAACAGAATCGGCAGAGGTGTAGCAGATAGGCTTTCCGCTCTCCAGATGTTCCGCGCCGAGCTCTTCAATAATAACCGTACCGGAAGCCGCCTTGTTTCCAAGGATGCCCGGCACTCCTGTTTCCCGGACAAACTGCTCTACCAGCTCCTTTGGAAATGACGGAAACTCTGAAGGGAATACGGGGAAGGGTTTATCCAGAACAATACCCGCCATTTCCCAGTGGCCGGTTGTTGTATCTTTTCCGGGAGAACGTTCCTTCATAACCCCGAAACGGGCCGTCGTTTTTTCCTGCGCAGGACAGCCGTTTATAATACGGCCGGTATGAAGCGCGGCATTTCCCAGCCCCATGGCCTGCAGATTGGGCCATTGTACCGGCCCCACAGCCTCTCCTATTCCCGCGGCAGTGTTCGAACCTTCATCACCGTATTTCCCGGCGTCGGGCAGCTCGCCTATACCGAAACTGTCTATAACAAGCAGAAAAACATCCATATTGTTTTCTAACCTCCTGTCAATACGGATTCAGTATAACTCATTGAGGCCGTTTTTGTTACAGATTTCACGCAGAAAACCGCAACATAAAAAAAGGCCCCTGAAATGCCTTCAGGAGCCCGGGCGCAAAGCAGTGCAATCTGAATATCAGTCAGCTCTCATGCAGAGACGGAAACCAAGGTCGTTTCTCCGCACCTGCTGTTTATAGTTGTTCCTGCCGGCGCAGTTCAAAACGGAAGCTTCAGTGTCCCATCCGCCTCCGCGGACTATGCGGTAAGAGCCTGTATCAGCCCCGATGGGATCTTCCACAACACCTCTGATGTAAGCTCCGTTACGGTCATAGCACCACTCATCGACATTTCCGTTCATATCATACAGTCCCAGAGCATTGGCGTATTTTCCGCCGACCGGATGACTTTTATTAGACGAATTAGCATGGTACCAGGCGTATTCGCCAATACTCGGATCGCTGGATTCGGGGCCTCCGCTGACATAGTTTCCAGGATGCCAGAGAGAACCGTCTATGTAGCGGGCCGCGTATTCCCATTCCGCTTCAGTGGGCAGACGGTAGCCCTTCCGGTTCCAGTCCGCATAAGCTTCAAGCATGTTTTTCGCGTCACTTTCGGTATAAGGCTGAGTCAGCGCGGCATCGGAATAGTACACCTGCTCACTCCCGTCAACAGCGGTATCAGCCATGGTCAGTTTATTGCAGAACGCAACAGCATCATACCAGTTAACAAAGTAGGCGGGATGATCGTCTCCATTACCAACAGCCTCGCTGGGAATTTTCGGCGGACTTTCTACAATGCCCGGCCAGACATTCCCCCATACAGCTTCCCACAGTTTCTGGCTTACCTCAAACTCGCCCATCCAGTAGCTGTGAGTCAGTATGACATCCTGTGTGGAAGAATACACACCCTGCCCCATTTCAAAGCGGCCGCCGGATGGAACATAAAGCATGTTAAAACTGACAGGATTGACAGGCATGATGGAACTGACAGTATGCACGGAAATTTCTCCCGCGCTGTAGGTTACCGGAACAGAATTATTCGATGGAGGACATCCGGTAAAAAGCATTATGCCCGCAATGGCAGTAACAGTTAAAACAACTCTTTTCATTTAAAACTCCAGATCATAGTGAATTCTTTACCATATAAGGTATCGCATTAACAGATTTCCAACCAATAAATTGATACCTTTTAACGTATATTATTCTTCTACAGGACTGCGGCGGCTGTCGGAGAGCCTTTCATTAATGTACTCTCTGTCCAGATTCAGCTCCTTTATCAGATATTGAATCTGCTGACTTCCAATAAGGTTCTGTTCCACATAGAGATAAAGCAGAGCCTTTTCGGCCAGCGCGGGCACCAGAAGCGCATTCATGCACACCGGCTGGGGAGTATCCCTGTTCATATGAATATCCTTCAGAGAGGCATGAAGCGCTGAAGCTTCCGGATTGTCGCGGAGAAGGCCCAATTCCTTTTTCAGCGGTTTGGTATCGCCGCGGGCGGCCGACTCTCCCAGAGGCTTCAGGGTAAAGAAACTGTATTCCTTGCCGGGAAGCCAGTGGTGGGCGTCACAGCGGGTGCAGTAGTTCGGCTCATGGGGATCGTTTCTGTCCCGGTCTCCTCCAATAATAATAAGAGGATCAAAATAAAGCGCCGGACATTCTTTCTGATTAACCGAATAGTACCTGTAGGTATAGAGCGAATCGGTCAGGCATTCCGGATGCTCGCAGTAGGCGGAAAGATTATACACATCAGTGGCGAATTCCAGCAGAAGACGCGCCGTGGAATTAAATATTTCCCGGCGGAAATTAAGCACCAGTGTGGGATAAACAAAGATAAGTCCCCTTTCACGCGATTCCCGGCAAGTCAGATAAACCAGCCTTTCATCATAAAAAGAAGCTTCATCAATAATCCAGGTACCGTATTCGGGATGATCGGCAATAACCGCTTCCAGATCGAAGGAGTCGCGTATTTTGGCTATTCCGCTGCCGCAGCGTTCATAGCCGCCGCGGTAGGCCAGAGCATCATCAGGATAATCAGGAAAGCGTCCGGCATCGAGCAGGGAGCGGACAAAAAAAACTTTTCTGCGGTCCGCTCCGCGGCTGCTCACCATATCGACCGCCGCGCCGCCTTTCCGCAGAGCCACCCGGCTGTCCCGCCAGATACCCGCCGAGAATTCCGTTTTACCCGAGCCCATGGGGCCTATAACCAGAATACGGCGGAACCCCTCGGTAAAATCAAAATGATTGCGGGCACTGTGCACACGCATGGTGGGGAAACCCAGATTTTTCAGAAAGTCGGCTGTTCCGCTCATATGTTTCTGCTGTCCATCGATTCCCTGCTGACGGTGTTTTTGAGCACCCCTATCCCTTCTATTTCCACTTCCACAACATCGCCGGGTGCCAGAGGGCTTACTCCGGCAGGAGTGCCGGTAAAGATTAAATCGCCTTCTTCCAGAGTAAACTGGCGGCTGATATAAGCTATAAGCCTGGCCACCGGGAAGATCATGGCTCCGGTATTGGAGTTCTGAACAACTTTGCCGTTCAGACGTGTCTGAATGTTAAAGTTCTGCGGGTCCACCTCCCCGCCAGCCGGCAGAAGTGCCGGTCCCACAGGACCAAAGCCGTCAAAGGACTTGCCGCGGAACCACCCGGACTTATCCGCGTTCTGAATATTTCTCTGACTCACGTCGTTACCGCAGGTGTAGCCCCGCACATATTCCAGGGCCTCACTTTCCGGAATATTCTTGCCCCTCCGGCCTATCAGAACAACAAGCTCGCCTTCCAGGTCGGTACGGGCATTTTTTCCAAAGCTTTCTTCCGCTGCCGCCGGAAGAGGTATGCACTGCCCCGGCCCAATCAGAACATTCGGTGTTTTGTTAAAAAGAACCGGCTCGGGAGGAACATCTTCGGTGAATCCCTGAACCTTCACGGATTCACTCTCTGCCACATGCGCCCTGTAGTTCAGTCCCACCGCAATAATTTTGGATGGAGCAATTCCATACTGCTCGGATGTACCGATAACGGGTAATAGTATTTCCATAGAAACATAATATGACATATCTGGCCCATGCTGGTTAAGGGTAAGAACAATAGAGGCCGATTCTGATAATGGAAAAGGAGAGTATTCAGTGACAAAGAGAACCTTTACAGTCATTTTACTGCTGGCAGCTTCAGCAAGCTGCTGGGCATTTGGAAGCCGGGAGAAGAAAGCGTCCACAGATGAAATTCTGCCGCCGTCTGAGAGCAGAAACAGGCAGGCAAATCTGCTGGCAATGGCTGAATCCGGAGATATTAAGGGTGTTGAAAAGTTATTAAAAGTTGATGTTAATCTGGATAAGACCGACGGCGAAGGACGCACCGCTCTCCATGCCGCCGTAGAGAACAGATACGAACAGATCGCGGCCATACTGCTGGCCAGCGGAGCTGATCCGAACGCTCAGGACGACTCAGGAAGGCGGCCTTTGCATGCGGCCGTCAAAAATAACGATCCCTCTATGGCCAGAGTGCTGGTTAAGGCGGGAGCCGACATATCACTGACCGACGATTCAGGAACCTCTCCTGTTTCAAAAGCCCTGGATTTACCTGCCGGACTGTTGGCCGCGCTGCTCACTCCCGGAAATATCAACACTGCGGTAATAAATGACGAACCTCTTCTCCACATTACCGCGCGCAATGGACAAAAGGATCATTTAACAACACTGCTTGAAGCCGGCGCCAATCCATCCATACTGAATAATGCGGGTCAGCGCCCCATAGACGCGGCACTGGAAAGTCAGCCGGATGTTAAGCAGATAGAATGCGCGGCTCTCCTGCTGCAGAAAGGTTCTGAGAACCCTCTGGATACACAGTGGGACTACATTGAGGCCGCGCTGAAAGATAACGGTAATACGCACCGCTTTAACTACGGCGCCACGGCACTGCATATGGCCGCTGAAAGAGGACACGAAGGCGTTGTTGAATACCTGCTGGAAAAGGGAGCCGATCCTCTTGAAAAAGATAATCCGGGCAACACTCCCCTGCATGTGGCGGTGCGTAAGGGCTACCAGAGCATTGCCGGTATGCTGCTGAAAAACGGCGCGGAAATTAACATACCCGACTACAACGGCAATACGCCCCTTCATGAATCGCTGACGGCTGCCGGGCAATCTCGGCTGACAGCCATGCTTCTGGAAAAAGGGGCCGATCCGAATATGAAGAACTCCGCCGGCCTTTCTCCGCTTCATATATGCGTTTTAATGGGTGCTGACGTTTCAGCCGCGCAGCTCCTTGTAGACTACGGTGCGCAAAGCGACTCCAGGGACCGAAACGGCAATACGCCTCTTTTTCTTGCGGTAGATACCGGTGAAAAGGAACTGACGGATTTCTTTACAGCTCAGAACGCCAATATTTTTGCCCGAAACAAACAGGGCGAGACACCGGTAGAAAGAATACTTTCGTACGGAGCGGAAGTAACCCGGATTTTTTTTGACAGTGAGAAAATCCGCAGAACGGACAACGAAGGCAGAAGCAGTCTTCACATTGCTGCCGGGAACGGCACAGACACAGATACCATTCAGGCTCTGCTGGAGAGCAGCGCTCCTGTCAATATGAGAGACGCCTTCGGCAATACGCCTCTTCACTATGCTGTCAGCGGCAGTCATTTTCCCCAGGCGGCGGTACTTCTGGCTAACGGCGCAGACGCGTATATGGAAAACAACAATGGAGAATCGCCTCTTATTCTGGCTTTCCGTGAAGGCGGCGAATCCGTTCTTATGCTGCTGCAGGAAAACATCGATACACCTGACGCCTCGGGAAGAAGTCCGCTGTTTCTGGCCGCAAGCTGGAATTATCCGGACATTGTCAGTGTCCTGCTCCAGAACAGTGCCTCCCCCGGCACAAAGAATTACGAGGGGGAAACACCTCTGCATGCGGCGGTACAGGCCGGCAACAGGGAAATAGCAGAAATGCTTCTGAACGCCGGAGCATCTGTTAACACAGCGGACAATAACGGATTAACGGCTCTGCATAATTCTGTTCTCTGGGAAAAAGAATCTCTTGCCGAACTGCTCATTGCGGCAGGAGCGGACTGCAGTAAAAGAGACAACAGGGGAAGGACACCGCTGCATCTGGCAGTGGAAGGCGGGAACAATGAACTGACGGTTCTTTTCCTGAACGCAGGCGCGGACATTGACACCTCAGATATTAACGGGCGGACAGCTCTGTTCGCCGCAGCCGATTCCGGCAACAGAGAAGCCATTGACCTGCTTTTGAAAGCCGGCGCCTCCCTGGATACACGCGACAGCAAAGGCCGCACCCTTCTCCATACGGCCCTGGCCGCCGGAGAAGGCGAAATTGCTTCTGTACTGCTTGAATCGGGCAGTGACTTTTTCGCGCTCGACGCGGCAGGACAGACTCCGGCCGATATAGCCATTGCCCGCGGCACACGTTTTCTGGAGTCCTTTGTAACAGCCCCAATAACCCGCAGGCAGGATAACAGAGGAAACACTCTGCTTCATATTGCCGTTATGAACGGAGCCGGTCAGGATGTTATAAAACTGCTGCTGAACAAAGGCGCAGACCCTTACCGGAGAAACGCTCAGGGAGAAACTCCGGGAGCTTTGGCCGGAAAAGCGGGCAGAGAAGAAATAGCATCATTGCTGATGTAGAATCAGGTTAGAATTTCATTCATGAATGAGGCCAGTACCCGCAGAGCGCTGGTATTGTAGCCTCCTTCAGGAATGATGATATCGGCAAACGCCTTACTGGGTTCTATAAAC
Organism: Spirochaetales bacterium; assembly: GCA_002748225.1. Classification (GTDB taxonomy): domain Bacteria; phylum Spirochaetota; class Spirochaetia; order DSM-2461; family DSM-2461; genus UBA2779. The sequence continues at coordinate 9,591 of PDRU01000076.1, forward strand.
TCGTAATGACCGGGCCTGACAACTTCCAGATACTGCTTTATAACCGACTCCATAGTGCGTCCGCGCTCAGACACATCCCTCTTAAGACGGCGTATAAAACGGATATCATCGGGAGTATCAACAAATATCTTCAGATCCATCATGTCGCGGATCTTCTTGTCAAAGAGCACCAGAATGCCCTCTATAAGAACAACAGGCTTGGGGCTGATCTCCACAGTTTCTTCGGCGCGGCAGTTATGAACAAAGTCGTAAGTAGGCATACGGACAGGCCGGCCGGCTTTCAGTAATTCCAGATGAGAATACAGCAGTTCGGTATCGAAGGCGTCAGGATGATCAAAGTTAAAATCAGTAATATTACTGTTAGAGATATTCACGGCGCTTTTGTAATAATTATCCTGGGGAATAAAAACGAATTCCTTAACCTGGCTGGATATTTTATTGATGATTGTTGTCTTGCCGGAGCCGGAGCCGCCTGTAATACCGATAATTCGCACCTTTCTGTCCATTGAGCCTCCTTACAACTCTTCCAGCTGACGCTCTATTTCCGCCAGCTGCGCCTGCAGTTTCATAATATTTTTCTCAAGGCGCCGTTTCTTTGCTTCCAGACTGCTTTTCTCTTTATCCGCTTTATCCGCATCCGGCCGGGGCCCTTTTTGAAAATCCTTAAGAGTCTGACGCACCTGGGGCTCTGTTGCTCCCGAGCGGAAAGATTCGGTAATTTGAGAGCGCAGCTTCCTGTCCGGAACTGAAGCAACCACCTTCATTTTCTCATACCCCAGGCTGCTGTCAACATTGAGTGTATGGAGCTTTATGAGTGTGCGTGCCGAGCCGCGTTTCATTCCAAGAACGCGTTCCGCATAATCTTCAAAAACAGCGTTCTTCTGACGGCAGAGCTCCATGGCTTCCATAAGAACCTGACCGAATTCCTTCATAAGACTGCCGTTACGGGCCAGAAAATCTCTGCGTATTCTGACTGTCAGCTCCTGAAAGGCCGGATCGCTTTCAAAAACACTGTAGTACACACCCTTTGCTTCAGCCCGTTCCAGCAGTGTGTGAAAAATTTGCCAGAAGCGGTTTGTATGCGCCCTGCGGCGCACTTCTTCCGGATAACGGCTGAAATGGATGTGATGCGCCAGCTCATGGATACCTGTGTAGATAAGGGCGTTATCGTCAGTAAAATTACGGTTGTGAATTAAAATCTGACGGAGTTCCGGCTTGTAAAGACCATTCACCCTCCGGCTTTCCTTGCCGGTAAAAATAACCGAGAAATCAGGAAGATCCTTTTCCAGGGTCAGAAGCAGCTGTTTTAAGGTCTCCTGATTCATCGGTTAGATCAGCGTCTGCGTCCGAAAATACGCAGCAGGAACAGGAACATGTTTATAAAGTCCAGATACAGTTTTAATGCCCCCAGAATGGAAAGGCGCACAAAATCGGCTTCGCCCACTCCGCTGCCGGCACTGTCGCTGAGACGCTTAATATACTGCGTGTCGTAAGCCGTTAAAACAGTAAACAAGATAACGCCGGCAGCCGAATACAGCAGTTGGAAAGTTTCATTTCTGAAAAAGAGGCCCACAAGGCCGGCAATAATCAGCCCGATAAGAGCCATGAAAATGTAATGCCCCAGACCGGAGAGGTCGCGTTTGGTGGTTACTGCCCACAAACTCATAACGGCAAACATTCCGGCAGAAACCGCAAAGGCCTGAAAAATGGCAGACTGTGCGTAAGCAAAAAATATGGTTGATATGGTTATGCCGTTCAGTACGGAATAAAGGGCAAAAATCCCCACAGCCGCACTTGTACTCATGGTCATAATTCTTCTGGAAAGAAAAGCAACCAGAATAAATTCGCCAATGACCAAAGCGTAAAAAGGCACAGGACCGTTGCCGAATAAAAGCTGAAGAACCGCCGGAGTGGAGATAACCCACCAGGCTGCCGCGGCCGTCAGAGACAAACCGGCAAACATCCACAGATAAACATTTTTAAGAATGGTACGCTCACGCACCTTTGTGCCAGAGGCCAGAAATCCGGTATCAGACATAATATCCTCCAAAGCATCTTTGCTCTGCCTTTAATATAGCCAAAGAAAAGACATTTTGCACACATGTAATGTGTAATTTTTGAAAGTATCGTTCCCCCTTGAATCAGATCGGCCGTCTCAGCATGATATGTCTCAGCATGATATGCACAAGGAGAATAATCAGTGAAATTTGTTATTGCCAACGATCACGCGGCTGTAGAGCTGAAAACGGAAATAACCCAATGGCTGACGGAACACGGCCATGAAGTAACAGACCTGGGAGTTGCCGCGGGTGAAAAAGCCGACTACCCCGACAAGGGTGTGGAATGCGCGAAAGCTTTCTTAAGCGGCCAATACAACTTTGGAATAGTATGCTGCGGCACAGGAATAGGCATTTCCATCGCGGCCAATAAAGTGAAAGGTATCCGCTGCGCCCTTCCCCAGAATATTTTTGCCGCAACCATGGCCAGAGAGCATAATAACTGCCAGATGCTGGCTTTCGGCAGCCGGATTAACTACCCCGAGCCTCCCATTGAAATGCTCAAGGCCTTTCTGGAAGCCCGTCACGATACGGAAAGCAGGCACGCGCGGCGGGTTGATAAAATTATGCAGGCTGAAAACGTGTAAAGTTTCAGCTGTTACCGCACAGGGGGTTCGAGGAAATTTTCTTCAAAGCTTTCCGAACCTCCCTTTCAACAGCCTTGCTCCGCTCCTCATCCGCTTCTCTGGTATAGAGAGTACCAATAAGCGAAGCACGGTAAAGCGGCGACAGGTTGTTCAAAGCCAGACAGGCCATATCCAGTATGCAGTCATTGCATTTGCACATGGCGCCGTCTTCAACAGCATTCAGCTGTTTTTCAAGCTCATCATAGACAAGCTGTTCCATCTGATTTTCAAGATTGGATAAATCATACAGATCTTTTAAGGCCATATCATCCTCCCTTCTTACGGCTCATCATGACTGAGATTTTCAAAACAGGTAAAGTGCGGAACAAAGGCCAGCCGGACCATCCCGGTTGGGCCGTTACGCTGTTTGGCAACAATCAGTTCTGTCGGAATAATGCCGGTACTGTCAACATCGTCGTTTTCCTGATCGCTGCGGCGCTCACGGTGCAGAAAGAGTACCAAATCAGCATCCTGTTCCAAAGCGCCGGACTCACGCAGATCGGCAAGAGAAGGCTCTTTCCCTTCCGACTGGCGTCCCACCTGCGAGAGAGCCACAATGGGAATATCCAGTTCCCGCGCCAGGGACTTGAGTGACCGGCTGATATGCGAAATCTGCTCATGGCGGGGCTGTTTGGTGTCCTGCGGAGTAATAAGCCCTATATAGTCCACAAAAATAATTTTAACACCGTGCTGTGTTACCATGCGCCGGGCCAGTGAACGCAGATCAAGCAGCGGGATATTGGGTGTGTCCTGCAGGATAAGCGGTGCGTCGTAAATTCGGCCGGCGGCAACATGTATTTTATTAAAATCGGCCTGGCGCAGAAGACCGGTTCGGAGATTGGTTGAATTAATTTTACTTTCGGCGGAAAGTACGCGCATAATCAGCGATACTTCCGACATTTCCAGAGTAAAAAAACCGCAGGGAATTTTGCTCCTCAGGGCTATGTTGGAAGCCATGGAAAGGGCCAGCGCTGTTTTACCAATGGACGGGCGGGCGCCGATAATGGTCATTTCAGAGTTCTGAAAACCGCTGGTCAGGGCATCCAGAGCGTCAAATCCGGAAGGTATTCCGGTATAACTGCCCTTCATGTAGTAGCGTTTTTCAAGCGCCTTAATGGCCTTGGGAATAACATCTTCTGCCGGCTTAAGGGCCCCCCGGCTCTGACTGTCATTCAGGTCAAATACGGACTGTTCTGCTTTTTCAATAATGGCGCGGGTATCGAGGGTATCGTCATAGACATTTCCGATAATACCCCGCGCGGCATTCAGCAGGGCGCGGCGTGTACTGGCCTCCTGAACCAGACGGGCGTAATAGCCGACATTCGCGGTTGTCGGAACACGGGAAGTTAAGGAAGCCACATAAGCATTGCCGCCGGCTTTCTCAAGATTCCCCGCCGACTTTAGCTCTGTAGTAAGAGTAAGCATGTCCACCCCGCCGCCCTTGTCGTTAAGAGCAATGATGGACTGAAATATAAGTTGATGCGCGGTTTTAAAAAAATCATCCGGCCGGACATACTGGCGTATTTCATCCAGCAGTCCAACCGAAAAATTCAGAAGCAGAGCTCCCAGTGTAGCCATTTCCGCCTCGTCATTATAAGGCGGAATATTGTCTTTGAGAGTTCCTTCAGCCAACGGTCTCTTCGGCCCCGGGGGCGTCTTCAGCTTTTTCAGCGTCAGCTTTCTCTTCCATGCCCTCGGTCAAAGCGGCATAGGCTTCGTCAACTTCCTCTTCTTCATCTGCCAGGGAATCGAACTTAACCTCGGGAGCGGCTTCCTGCAGAACAGGTTTTTCGCCGCTGGCACTGACTTCCACAGGCAGTTCTGCTTCATCTCCGCCGTAGAGTTTTATCTTTACCTTGTGCGTACCGACAGTTTTAATTCCGCCTTCGGGAAGCTCCACTTTCTTGCGTTCTACTTCCACACCCTGTGAAAGCAGGAAATCAACAACAGCTGTCGATGTTACAGAACCGAACAGACGGCCTTTTTCCCCGGCGGCAACAGCAATTTCCATTACCATTGCTTCAATACGGGTTTTGCTGTCCTGAGCCATCTTTGCCTTTTCTTCCTTGCGGCGGGCAATGGCCTGCTGTTTCTGAGCCAGTTCCACTTCGGTGGCCCTGGTGTAGGGAACAGCAAACTTGCGCGGTATCAGATAGTTTCTGGCGTAACCTGCCGCAACTTCGCAGATATCACCTTCTTCACCAAGATTGGGTACATCTTTATAGAGAATAATTTTCATTACGGCATCTCCTTATTTGGTAACAAACGGCAGCAGGGCCAGAGCGCGCGCCCGTTTAATTTCACGGGCTACCAGTCTCTGATGTTTCGCGCAGGTACCGGTAATTCTGCGGGGAAGAATTTTTCCCCTTTCAGTTGTAAACCTGCGGAGGCTGTCGGAATCTTTGTAGTCTACTTTTACCTTGCCAATGCATACCTTGCAGACTTTCCTGCGGTAATATTTGCGCCGGGAAGAACCACCGGAACCGCCGCGGTCACCCCGGGGGCTGAAACGGTCTTCAGTTTCAGCTCCATCATTTTTTTTGTCATCATCGTACATGTTCTAATCTCCTATTTCATTAAAAGGGAATATCGTCTTCAAAACTGTCGGTTGGGGGCTGTGAGGGCCTGGAATAACTGTTCCCGCCTGCCGGGCGCGAATTCCAGCCGCCTCCCTGGGCATTATCCTGATAAGCACCTCCGGAAGAAGCACTGTCCCGGCCTCCCAGAAGCTGAATGTTGGTCGCTTCCACTGTAACCTTGGAACGTTTGGAGCCGTCCTGGGCATCCCAGCGTTCCTGACGAAGCTGCCCTTCCACACCAACCTGTTTTCCCTTGGTCATGTAAGGGGCTATAGCTTCACCCTGACGTCCCCACACGGTTACGTCAAAGAAATTGGCCTCATCAACCCACTGATCACCCTGCTTGCGGCGGCGGTTAACAGCTATGCTGAATTTCAGAATGGCATATCCGCTCTGGGTGTAGGATTGTTCGGCATCACGGGTTAAGCGGCCGACAAGAATAACTTTGTTGATATCTGCCATGAGTATTTACCCGCAGACAACAAACAGGTAACGCAGAATCTCAGGACGAAGTTTAAGCTCATCTTCAATTTTAGGAAGTTTTTCCTGATTCAGTTCGACGTTAAACAGTCGATAGCGGCCGCGGGTTTCACGGTCAATTTCGTAAGCCAGTTCACGGTCGCCCATGTCTTCTTCAGACTTGATTTCTACTGAATGATCAGTCAAAATCTTTTTGACGGCTTCAATTCCGGCTACATCCTGGCCTTCCTTTATTCGGAAGGCGCAGACCAGTTCATAGGTCTTCATACATCTGTCCTCCTTACGGACTACTCGTCCCGCTCTGGTCGGGAAAGGAGTAAAAATACCTTACCCAAAACGCCATTAACCGTCAAGAGAAAGAAAATGAAAGCCGATAAAGAAAGCACATGCCGGAAAAGATTCATTACGACGACAACCTGTATTTCCTCGCCGCTTTTATCAGAGCTCTCAATGACGCTGTAAAACTGAAAGTTGACGCGGAATTTTTCGCGGAAAAAATTCTGGAAGACACCTTTTTTATTGATCTGTCCATACAGAAAATTTACGGCTCCCTGAAAAGCAACATACATCTTATACGCCGCAGCAATTATCTTCACACAGTTATGAGGGTAAAGCAGTCCTATATTGAACTACTGGAGGATCTGCTGTCGCTTCAGGGAGATCTGGCCGACCCGTTTGCTTCTGTCACTTCCAAACTGCGGAAAATGGCCGTTGTGCACAGACAGGAAGTGCGGACCATTCTGAAAGATCTCCAGAGTGAACAATTCAGCGAAAACAGCCATGAACTGACTTCCAGAGACGAACTCCACTTCCTGATGCAGCCAATGGAAGAACTGACGGAAGCGCAGGCATGAAATCCTCCGGACAGCCCTCCCCCGATTTTGACAAGGCAGGCGGGCTGGTTCCCGCCATAGCGCAGGAAGCTGACACAGGTGAAGTTCTGATGCTTGCGTGGATGAACCGTCAGGCATGGCAGACAACCCTAAATGAAGGCATAGCCGTGTACTGGTCGCGCAGCAGGAACAGACTCTGGCGGAAAGGTGAAAGAAGCGGGAACATACAGCTGATCAGGGAAATATATCTGGACTGCGACAGTGACGCTGTGCTGCTCAAAGTTCATCAGAAGGGAAAGGCCGCCTGCCACACCGGTCACAGAAGCTGCTTTCACCGCAAATGGGAAGACGGAAAAATTACCGTCAGCTCCACCCCGCTTTTTGATCCGGCAAAAGTCTATTAACTGCCTTTGGGAATGTAGATATTCACACGGTCAAAATGCCCGCTGCGTCCGCTGAAAGCGCCTGAATTTCTGTACACTCTCACTTCATAATGCAAATGCGGACCGGTTGACCGTCCCGTACTCCCTATGCGGCCCAGTTTTTCACTCCGGGTTACCCGGTCGCCCGGACGCAGCCCCGAATCCTCCGCCATATGAGCATAATAAGTGGAGAGAAACTGAATGCCCTTGTAATGTGTTCTCCACTCCGGCAGCAGAGGATGCTTTACTTCCAGAAACCATCCGTACACAGAACTGAACCCCTGATTAATAACCTCACCATCGGCAGCAGCCACAACGCTGCCCGGCTCGCCCGGAAAACGCACAATGGAATTTCCCGGAGTTACAACCAGAATGTTGCTGACATTTATAATATCAACAGCCATATGCGGAAAATACCGTCCGCTGTGCAAGTCGGAAGGACGCAACTCACCAAAACCGCTGGAAATCATAAAGTCGGCGCCGTCGGCGTCTTTACCGTCAATACGCACCGGAAAGGAGAGTCCCGCAATGGTGGTGGTATACGAGGAAAGAGGCACAATATTGGCACGGTCGACAGCCAGAACCGTTTCCGCCTGGGCGTTGTCCTCCGGCAGACGGGAAATTTCGCGGATAATGTCCCTGTAGGAAGCCGCCGATTCAATGCGGTCAGCCAGATAGTGGTAAGCTCTTTTACGCGAATACTGCGACCATGGAAGTTCTTCCGCCTGGGTATGAAGATTCATGGCCGTATGTTTGCGGCTGAACTCAAAAGCGCCCCATTCCCTCTGAACATCAGTGCGCAGCTTTTCCACCTCGCTGTCCAGAGTATCCAGGCGTTCTTCCATGCTCTTTAAAGCCAGAGACTGGCGGGAAGACGACAAACCGATGGCCTGATTAATATCTCTGACAAGGCGGATCATCCGGTGATACTGCAATGAGCTGAACGCGGCCAGAATAACAAAACCGGCCACAAAAAAAGACAGGCCGGCAAACTCGCGGAAACGCCGGGCAAAGGCACCGCGGCTGAGTACCGGAACCGGTTCTCCGCTTATGCGGGCCTTGGGTATTTCCAGAATGGAACTGGAGGCCTGGGGATCTTCCAGGCGGCCTATGGCTTCTTCCAGTTCGTCATTGATCCACTGTTCGTCCAGTTTTTCATGATTTTTTTCTGCCGTCTGGAGCATCCAGAGCCCCTCAGACGATTCATCCGGGCTCAGAAGCCAGTAACGTACCAGACGGGCCGAATCGTCGCCTGAGGTTACAGTTTCCAGCAGAGCAATACTTTTACCAGCCCTTTGCGCGGAGAGGAACCAGCGGACAGACGTTCCGTCCAGTCCCTGCGCGCCTTCAATATCAGCCGACCAGGAACTGCGTTTTTCCAGAAGGCCGTTAAGAATGCCTGCAAGTCTGGTGCATAATCTCTGCCGTCGGGTCATAAGACACTCCTCTATCAGAGGCCGCTTCTGCCCAGCATTTCCGCCGCGTCTCTTAAAAGCTTCTCTGTTTCATCCCAGCCTATGCAGGCATCGGTAACAGACTGTCCGTAGACGAGTCTGCCGGCCGGCATATCTTCGGGAATTTCCTGCCGCCCGGAAATCAGATTACTTTCCAGCATGACACCGCGTATGGACTGATGGCCCCGGACCCGTAAATCTGTTGCCGCGCGGAACACCCGGGCCTGGCGGGTATGCTCTTTCCCGGAATTCGCGTGTGAACAGTCTACCACAACCGCAGGCAGCAATCCGATGTCAGTCAGCAGATCTTCGGTCTCTTCAACATTCTCTTCATAGTAATTCGGCCCGTGTATTCCTCCGCGGAGTATAATATGTCCGGCAGAATTACCGCGTGTTTTAAGAACACAGGTCCGGCCGTCCTGATCAATACCGATAAAGCTGTGCCCTTCGCGGGCTGAACGGATGGCATTTACCGCATTGACAAGATTACCGTCCGTTCCGTTCTTAAACCCTACCGGCATTGACAGGCCGCTGGAAATTTCCCTGTGTGTCTGCGATTCAATAGTACGGGCTCCAATAGCCGCCCAGGATACAAGGTCAACTGTGTACTGGGGAATAATGGGATCAAGAACCTCTGTTCCGATAGGAATACCCATTTCTGTAATTCGGAGCATCAGACGGCGCGCGCGGACCAGACCTTCCTGAATGTTATAGCTGCCGTCCAGAAAGGGATCAACAATCATTCCCCGCCAGCCCAGACTGGTACGGGGTTTGTCAAAATACACCCGCATAACAATGTAGAGAGAACCGGCAAGTTCTTTACGCAGCACCGACAGACGTTCGGCGTATTCCTGCGCGGCCTTAACATCGTGAATGGAACAGGGACCAACCAAAACCAGAAGACGCTTATCTTCCCGGTTCAGTATACGGACTATGTCGTCCCGGAAACCGGCTATCCGCTCAACCAGTGAGTCTTCCACCGGCAATAATGATTTAATTTCACGGGGACTTTCCAGGGGAAGGATGCTCTCTATGTTAACATTATGAATGCTGCGCGGCATTGGAGGACTCCATATCGATCAGGTTCTTCCTTTTAAATATATATTTAATGCGGTGAATTGTCAGCCCGCGTCTGTCCCCGTTCAGACAATTAACGCATTTTTAGCTATATCTTAGCATTTTTAGAATAATTAAACCTTTATTCAACACGTTTTTGAACAAAATCCCCCAATAATGCCGTCAGGCATCTGTTTTCCAACAAAAAAAAGAACATTAAACCTGTGCGCGATTGACCCGGACCATTTTTCCTACTACTATTCTGCGAAATTGGAGGCTTCATGGCAACAGAATTAAAAACAGCTGCAGAAGTAATGCTTGATGTACTTTACGAAAACGGTGTCCGGCATGTCTTTGGAATTCCGGGAGGCAATGCCATACCCATTTACGATGCGCTTTCCAGCCATCCTCTGGAACTTATTCTGACCCGTCATGAACAGGGAGCCACCCACATGGCCGACGGATACGCCCGCACCAGCGGTAAGCCGGGAGTGGTCTGTGTTACTTCCGGACCGGGAGCAACCAACACACTGACCGGAATTTTTACCGCCCTGATGGATTCCATTCCCCTTATTGTTATTACCGGGCAGTCCATTACCCCCAACATTGGGCTGGATGCCTTCCAGGAAGCTGATTTTCTGGGAATGTCATTTCCGGCCGTCAAGCATTCCTACATGATAACCAATCCGGAAGATACTCCCAGAATAGCCAGGGAAGCACTGCACATTGCCACAACCGGCCGTCCGGGACCGGTTTTGATTGACTTTCCCAAAGATATGTCTTCAGCACTGATTAATCCGCTCAATGAGCAGCCGCAGGATCTTCCGGGGTACAAACCGGTTCCTCCTGCTCCGGCAGAAAATATCCAGGCGGCCGCCCAACTGATGAATCACTCGGAACGGCCGGTTATATTAGCCGGGCACGGTGTTATTCTTTCAGAGGCTGAAGAGGAACTGCGGACCCTCGCGGAAACCATGAATATACCGGTAACCACAACTCTGCTGGGAAAAGGCGCTTTTCCGGATAACCATCCGCTGTCACTGGGAATGCCCGGAATGCACGGAACCGTTTACGCGAACAAGGCCCTTTCCTCCAGCGACCTGATCATTTCAATTGGTTCCCGCTGGGACGACCGCATTACAGGAATACCCGAAAAGTTCTGTCCCTTTGCCCGGAAAATTCATTTTGATATTGATCCGGTTGAAATAGGGAAAATTATTCCTGTGGACTGTGCCGTACTGGGTGACGCAAAAGCATCCCTGAACGCTCTGATTCCCAACCTGAGTCCTGTTAATACACAGCCCTGGCTGCAGCAGATTAAAGAGTGGAAAAACAAGTATCCGCTCAAATACAGAAAAGAAGGCAAACTCAGAGCACAATACATTATTGAAGAACTCGGCGCCATGGCCGGTCCCGATGCGGTGGCATGCACCGATGTCGGACAGCATCAAATGTGGGCGGCTCAATTTATCAAAAGTGAATCAGGAAAAAACTGGCTGTCCTCCGGCGGAGCGGGAACCATGGGTTTCGGCCTGCCCGCGGCCATAGGCGCCCAGCTGGCCCGGCCGGAATCAACTGTCTTTGCGGTAGTGGGAGACGGCTCTTTTCAAATGACACTGTGCGAACTGGCAACCGCCGTTATTCAGAAGCTGCCCATTAAAATTCTTCTGATTAACAACCGCTATCTGGGCATGGTGCGGCAATGGCAGCACATGTTTTACGATAACCGCCTGACCGGAGTTGACCTGGAGGGAAATCCGGATTTTGTCAAACTGGCGGCGGCTTACGGAATGAAAGGCCTCCGGGTAAAACGCAGCTCCGATGTCAGAAAAGTTCTGAAAGAAGCCATGGAATGGAATGAGGGGCCCTGTCTGATTGAAGCTGTTGTTGAACAGCATGATAACGTTTTTCCCATGATTCCAGCCGGAGCCACTCTGGAAGAAATAATTATTGAAGCGCCCCGCAAAAGTGCCGAAGGAGGCGAAAAATAATGCAGACAAACGGCAGACACAGAATAAGCCTTCTGGTGAGTAACAAACCGGGAGTTCTCTCCCGCATAGCCCTGGTTTTTGCCCGGAGAGGTTTCAACATTGACAGTCTTGTGGCTTCAACAACCACCACCGACGAATATTCACGAATGAACATTGAAGCCAGCGGAGATGACAAGACACTGCATCTGATGCTGGCCCAGCTGAACAGGCTGGTGGATGTTATTCACGCCGTTGATCACATAGGTGAAAACATTATCCAGCGGGAACTGGCTCTGGTTAAAGTTCAGTGTCCGCCGGAACGGAGAACGGAAGTTCTGCAGATTACAGATACCTTCCGCGCCCAGACTGTCGATATCAGCGAAGAAACAATAACTCTTCAGATAACCGGTAACTCCGATAAACTCGATGCGTTTCAAACCATGCTGGAACCGTTTCAAATTAAGGAGCTTGTGCGTACGGGTAAAGTACTGATGAGCCGGGGAGCCGAATCCACGGCCTGATAAAACCCGGTATTATGGATAACAGCACTGCTGCTGTTTGTATCACTCCTTCCCCTGTCTGCCGAATCTGACGCGTATAAATCATATGAGATGACGCTTTTTGGAAGTAATGGAGCGCCTCCGGTCATTCTGGAAAGTGAAAAAGGCTGGACACCTGTAGGTGTTTTCAACTGGCAGGCAGCAAGCGCCGCCCCGGCAGGCAGTAAGCGCCGCTGGCGTTTGGAAAGCTGCTACGAGCATGTCCGCAGCAGCGGGCCGGTGGCACTGCAGATACGTCTCAAAGGTGTTTCAGGTGTTCCCGTATTTACTCATCCATGGCTGGAAAGCGCCGATCGGATGTCTGCAGCCTGCAGCAACTGGTTTGAAGACAACAATCTGCTCCAGACCGGTAAAGGCTATGTGGAAGCCCGCCTTATTGCTCCGCCCCGCACGCCCGTCTCCGCGCGTTTGTATTCTGTTCAAATGGAGGCATGGGATACACCGGAAGGCCGGACAGACAGCCACTCTCCTTCCGGCCCCGATGTGCAGCTGGCTTACGCCAGACCTCTCCCCACAGAAAAAAATATCCGGCCGAAAGATCCGAACGCATTTGATCCCGCCCTTACGGAAAAAGCCGCGCGTGAGTTTTCTCTGCAGTTTGTCGAAGCATGTCTGACCGGCGATCTCCCTTCATACTACCGCATGCAGTCGCCTCAGGTGCGCTCGCTGGACAGTGGAAAAGCAATGGCCCGCTACAGACTGAACCCGCCTCTGGATATTCCCGGAGTTAAAAACCTGGAATCCTACAAAAACCGCTTTGAGTTTACCATGCACCCGGTATCGGATTTAAAAGAGCTGTTCCCCGAGTGGTTTGATGCCAGGCGCCCATGGACTCCCGGTCCGGATGCCTACCTGTTTCTGGGCCACCGGGACCGGTTTTCCGGTACATTCCCCGAAGGTGTAAACTACCTGGTATTCCTGGTAGAACCTGACGGCAGCGGCGGCTGGAAAGTAACGGCACGGCCTCCGGAAAAACCCGGCAGCTGATCAG
>PDRU01000244.1 GCA_002748225.1 Spirochaetales bacterium
GTCGGCTTTCAGAATGCCGATAACCACGCCGTCAACACCGGCTTCCCGGCAGGCGGCAATATCATGCACCATGGCCTGGAAATCCAGATCGCTGTAAAGGAAGTCGCCCGGTCTGGGCCGGATAATAACATGAATTTTCAGGCTCGCGGCACGCCGGGCGGCCTTAATAACGCCAATACTGGGCGTGGTTCCACCGCCGAAAAGATTATCACACAATTCAACACGGTCAGCTCCGCCCTTTTCCGCCCGGACAACCGAATCGGCAGAGTCCAGACATATTTCCAGTAAATGTTTTTTGTTGCTCATAAATTATTCTATTCCTTCAGGGCGCCTTCGCCAAACCCCTTAATAACCATTTCATGCGCAAAAAGATAGAACACAATCATGGGAACAGTACCCAAAACCAGAGCCGCCATCTGCAGCCCGTAGTCCTGATTCAGACGGCCGGCAAAAGAATTAATGGAAACCGGCAGACTGCGCATATAATCTCCCGATGTCAGGGCAACCACCGGAGTGGCAACCGACACGATAATTCTAAAGAAAATCTGCAGATAGTTGGCACCGTCAATAACAGCCGCTTCCACCAGAGTGTCGGGAATTCCCTTAATGTAGGAAGTGGCCAGAAGCACGGCCATGGGAAGCCCAAAGGCAATGTAGGGAATAATAACACCAATGCGCGTGTTATACAGGCCTATACGGGTTTCCATAAAAAACAGAGGCGCAATAACCGAGTTGACAGTAATAAGCAGCCCCAGAGTAAAAATGGAATAAAACGTGCGGGAACTGCGGTAACCGAACTTTACCAGCGCGAAAGAAGCCGCCAGAGCCAGATAAACCGTTCCGAAGGTTCCTATGCCGGAATAAATCAGACTGTTCATAAACGCCTGACCCATGTGCCCGAGTTTCCAGGCCTGCCTGTAGTTATGCAAAGTGGGATTTTGAGGAAAGCCCATAGGCCGCATCATAATTTCGCCCTGCAGCTTGAATGAAGACATCAGCATCCACAGAAGAGGCATCAGGGTAATGAGTGTAAAAAGAACAAGAAAAATATAAGAAG
>PDRU01000038.1 GCA_002748225.1 Spirochaetales bacterium
CCGGCCGGCGGTCAGGGCAAGCAGGACAGCAAGCGCTACCAGTCGGCCGCGTCGGGCTCGCCGAGTGTTTCTTTGCTCTTCCAAGCGCCTGCCTCCTTTCGTCTGACGTAATCCAGCAGCCGCTGGCGGTCTTCCGGGCCATTTTCTGCGGCAGCCCCTTCGCTCTCCCGGGAACGGGTGGCTGTGGAACGGACCCGGGAAAGCGATTCTTCCAGATTGATCTTTGCGTCCACATCTCCCGGCCGGAGTTTCAACGCACGTTTAAATGCGCGGTAGGCCTCATCGTAATGGCCCCGCAGATAATACAGCACACCCCTGTTAAAAGCGACACGGAAAAGAATATCCACATTGTCCGTATTTTCTTCCGCCAGTCCCCAGGACCGCAAAGCCGCGTCTCCCTCTCCCAGGGCAAAATACACATTGGCTAAATCATAATAAATAACATCACGCCCTACCGCGGCCGTATCTCCGGCATGAAGGTACTGAAGTATGGCTTTCTGGTACTGCCCCCGGCCGTAGGATAAATTTCCTGCAAGAACATCCGCTGAAGGCGCCGCGTTACTGCAGGAACTGAGAGCTGAAAGAATCAGCATGCCCCCCAGCACCCCTGAAAACGCCCGGTAACTTTTTAGAATTTCGGCCATGGGATAATCCTTACAAACAGAAACAGAATAATCAGAATAAGAGAGGGTATGAGAAACAGGCGGTACTTGTAGCTTCCGGAAAAGCCAATGCCCCGGTTTTCGGCAAATTCCCTTTCTTCATTCAGAGACTCCGTTAAAGACGACACCGCATTCGGAAGGGCAAGAGGATAACAGGATGCACCGGTAGCCGAGGCCAGTGCTGTCAGTTTTTTAATATCGGAACGTGTAACAACCGGCCGGCCGCTTTCATCCTGCACGTACTGACCTCCTCCCAGAGGAATAGTTGCGCCTTCAGAAGTTCCCGCGGCCAGAATATACAGGGGAATTCCTTCATTTGTCAGTTCCCTCACAACACGGTCGGCATGCCCTTCCAGAGACTCCCCGTCGGTAATCAGTACAATAACGCGCTTCCGCCCGGAACTCCGGGGAAACGAATCCCTGGCCGTTTTCAGAGCAGTCTCCAGGTTTGTACCGGCCACAGTGGACAAGCCCGGGCTCAGTCTGTCCACCCACATATCCAGAACAACCCTGTCTTCTGTCATGGGAACAGCCACATACGCGTCGCCCTTAAATATTATCAGGGAGAACCGGGCGTTTCCCAGACTGCTTTCTATTTGACGCAGAGCCGCGGACGCACGGGAAAGCCGGTAGGGCTCCACATCTTCAGCCAGCATACTCCGGGAAATATCAAAGGCAACCGCGACATCCAGGCCGGAGTACTCCCCGGCAGCAGGCTTGCGTCCGCCCACCGGCTCTGCCGCGGCCAGAACAACCAGTATTGTAAACGCCGCCATAATAATATTACGGAGATACGATCGAATCTGCCACTCCAGACGTGTACCTCCCAGGGGTTTCAGATACAGAAAAGCCCATTTCCCGGCAACAGCCGCCGCAAGGAAAAGAGGAATCAGCAGCAAAAATCCCCAGAAAGAAAGGGGGTAGGCCCAATTCATGGCATCTCCTTCAGCAATCCTTTGCGGATCAGAAAATGAAGCAGAACAAGGGCTCCGCCGATAATAACAAAAATACGGTGCAGCGGCCGGCTGCTGACACGGACGCTCACGCGCCTTTCAACAGATTCAAGAGAATCAACCGCGCGGAGAACCGTTTCCAGAGCAACCGGACTGCCGGCCCTCCAGTACCCGCCCCCGGTTAATTCTGCCAGCCGGCGGAGTTTCTCTTCATCAAAACGCGTCACAATAGTTCCCCGGGTGAGGGTTCCGGTTTCCGGATTTGTCAGTGTTATGGGTACCTCGCCGTCGCTCCCCACGCCCACGGTATAAATACGGATTCCTTTTTCAGAGGCCATAAGAGCCGCTGTTTCAGGCCGGATTTCTCCGGCATTATCATCGCCGTCGGTTAGAAGGAGAATAACTTTTTCCGGAGCGGAGGAATCTGCCAGATGCAGAGCGGCAACGGCCAGCCCCATACCGACAGCCGTATCGTCACCCAGTTCTCCAATGCGCATTTCATCCAGCCGTTCCGAGAGCCACTGGTAGTCGTCTGTCGGAGGACTGCGCAAAACAGCCTCGCTTCCAAAAGAAACCAGCCCTATGGAGTCTCCGGAACGCCCGGCAATAAAACGGCGGATCATGGCACGGGCCGTATCAAAACGGTTCATGGGCGGAAAGTCTTCCGCCGCCATGCTGGACGATTCATCCAGAACAACCATAATGTCAATTCCGCGGGAAAGATACACTTCCTCCCGCTGAGTGGACTCCGGTCCGGCCAGAGCGGCAATAAGCAGCGCGGTTCCCAGCCAGAAAGGGAATTCACTCAGAAGCAGAACTGTTTTTTTCAGGGAAAAGGGCGGAACATAACCGGTTCCTCCCCAGATGCCCACAGGAAAGGGAAGGCGTCCTCCCCGCTTCTTCCAGAAAAACCGAAGCCACAGCAGAAGCGGGAAAAACAGAAACAGGGCCAGCCAGCCGGGATCACTGAATCCGTTCATGCTTTTTCTCCCATTCCTGCACCGCCAGAGCAACTGTTTCCGCCGATCTGTTCAGAATTCTTTGATCCGCGTACTGACCGGCAAACTTTACCATATCGCCGTCTTTAAGAACATTGAGCAAAACAAACCCGGGGCCTTCACTGGACTGAAATTCCTTCATCCGGCCAATTTCCGCTGTTGTGGCGCTTCGGCAGTCATGTCCTGTTTTCGCGCTCAGATAATCGCGCAGTTCTTCGGTCAGTTCCGCGTACCACTGCGACGCCGGCTCAGTGCCTGTACGTGTTTTGAGCATCTTGAGTACTTTCTGAAGCCTGCGGGCCGGTTTTCCCACCTGCCAGGCATCCCGGAGCCGTTTAATCTGACGGACTGTAAAACGGACAAGACCAAAACCTATAAAGGGCGCCATTGCCGCAAGGGCCAGAAAAAAGGACAGCGCCAGACGGGTTCCCGGCAGAAGAAGCTGTCCTCTCAGTACTCTGACACCTTCAGTCTCCCCGCTGATCAGGGAGTGTGTCGGAATTTTAATGTCCCGGAGCTGCAGGCTGCCCAGCTCCATGGCCGGCAGAGTACGGGTACCCGGAGCAAAGGGTGTAAAACTGATAACAAGCGACAGGCGCCCGGAATCCGAGTCAATCTGAATATCGTGAATATCCACCCAGTCTGACTCGGGCATAACCTGAGGAACCTCCACCGCCATGGGAGCATCCAGTAAAAAATCTATATGCATTTCCACAGGATCGCCGACATAAAACACCGGAGGAACAAACCTGACGTCCTGAAGAACCGCCTGAGCCGGCAGGAGCAGCGCAAGGCACACAAACAAAACAAACAGGAAAAACGGCTTCTTCATTTTCCCCGCCTCCGGCGGAAAAAGGCCTGCAGACTATCGGCCGGCTCTTCATCGGTTCCCACTTCCAGTACATCCACACCCGCTGAGCGGCAGGTCTCCAGCCAGAGACGGCGGTGGTCGTCCCAGAATTCCGCGTAGCTGTCCCGCACTTTCTGCTGCTTTCCCCAGATGGTAAAACTTTCGCCTGATTCAGCATCCTTAATTTCAACCAGTCCGCCCGGAGGAAACGATGTATCGAGGGGGTCGGTGAGCCGTACGGCTATAACGTCATGCTTGCGGGCCAGAAGGACAAGTTCGGAGCGGTAGTCCGCGCTGCGGAAATCGGAAAGAACAACAACAATGCTCCGCCGCTTCAGCGTCTGATTTGCCGTGCGCAGCGCCTGCGCCAGATCGGACCCCCGCCCCTTCGGACGGCATCCCAGAACCTCACTGATCTGCCGCAGAACGTG
>PDRU01000039.1 GCA_002748225.1 Spirochaetales bacterium
GTTATTTTAATCATTAACTTTGCCCTGCCGCGCATGGCCCCCGGCGATCCGGCCATTTATCTGGTTGGAGATGATATTCAGTACATGACCGAAGAAGAACGGCTTGCCGTGTTGAAGGAATTCAAGCTGGATCTGCCGCTGGGAGAGCAGTTTGTCAACTATATTACGGGAATTTTCAAGGGCGACTTGGGCATTTCCATTATTTACGGTCAGCCGGTAAAGGATGTTATTGCCAAACGGCTGCCGTGGACACTGCTCATTATGGGAGTGTCGCTGCTGCTCAGTGTTTCCCTGGGAACGGTTATCGGTGTTATCGGTGCCTGGAAGCGGGGCAGCAGCCGTGATATGGGGCCGCTCATTCTTGTTATGTTTCTCAGCTCCATTCCGCCTTTCTGGATAGCCATGCTTCTTATTACCCTGTTTTCGGCCAAACTGGGCTGGCTGCCGTCTTTCGGCGCCTACACAATCGGTACGGTACCGGGGACGTGGGCGTATTTTACAGGTGTTGTGCAGCGCATTATTCTGCCGGTTCTTACGCTGACACTGGTGAAAACCGGTTCCATGTTTTTAACCGCCCGTTCCTCCATGGTTATAGCGATGGAGGAAGACTACGTTATGCTGGCCCATGCCAAGGGTTTGAGAGAGTCGGTGGTTGTTTACCGCCATGCCCTGCGGAACGCGCTGCTTCCCATATATACGCATGTTATGTCCGGCCTGGGCGCCATGATCGGCGGAGCGGCCATTATTGAAACGGTTTTCTCCTATCCGGGAATTGGAAATACCATATATGAAAGTGTTTCCGCCCGTGATTACAACCTGCTTCAGGGGGCCTTCCTTCTGGTGTCGGTGAGTATTGTTCTGTTCAATTTTATTGCGGATATGGGTTATCCCCTGCTGGATCCCAGAGTAAAACGTGTTACGGCGGGACGGTAAAGTTATGATGAAGATTGACAGGAAAACCCTTTCAGCCGTTAAAGGCCTTTCCGTTCTCCGTTTCCGTTATGCCGGGCTGGCCATTCTGGCTGTATTTGCCATTGCCGGTATTTTCGCGCCCTGGCTGGCACCGTATGAACCGTTTGAACGGGTGGGTACTCCCTTTGCCCGTCCGAGTGCCGAACACCTGCTGGGCTGCAACGATGTTGGTTACGATCTGTTTACAGAGCTGATCTACGGCGGGCGTATTTCCCTGTTCATTGGTTTGTTCGCGTCATTTTTTGCCACGGGTCTGGCTACGGCACTGGCGCTGCTTTCCGGCTATTACGGCGGTCTTCTGGACCGTATAATTATGCGTCTTGTTGATGTGGTTATGTCGCTGCCGTTTCTGCCGCTGGTTATTGTGCTGGGTGTTTTTCTGAAACCGGGCATTCACACGCAGATCATTGTTATTACCACGGTTATGTGGGCGCACCCCTGCCGGGAACTGCGCTCCCAGGTGCTGAAAATAAGGGAAAGCGGGTTTATCGATTCCGCCCGTGCCATGGGCGACCGTTCGGCTTCCATTATTTTCCGTCATGTTCTGCCGGAACTCATGCCGCTGATTGTTCCCCAGTTTGTACGGGTTGTTCAGACGGCCATTATGATTGAATCTTCCCTGAGCTTTCTGGGGCTGGGAGATCCGGTGCTCAAGAGCTGGGGAAGCATTCTGTTTTTTGCCAATACCCGGGCCGCTTTTCTGACCGGAGCCTGGGTGAACTGGGTTCTGCCTCCGGGTTTCTGCATTGCGCTGACGGTTCTGGCGTTTTCCCTGATTGGTTTTTCCCTGGGGGGGAAGGTGGGTTTAAGCTACTTTTCCTTCGGTTCTTTTTTGCTTTCCCGGAAGGAAAAGCCTGCTGCTGTTCCCGATAAGGGCAAACGCCTTTCCATCCGGAATCTTTCGGTAATATATCAGAGCAGTTCCGAAGTTTTCCAGGCGGTAAATCGCACCGGTTTTGAAGTAGCTGAAGGTGAAATACTGGGACTGGTAGGAGAGTCGGGCTGCGGGAAGTCTACCATTGCCATGTCCATACTGGGGCTTTTACGTTTTCCGGCAAAAATTGCTTCCGGGGCCGTTTTCTTTAACGGTAAAGATCTTCTGGAGCTGCCGCAGGACCAGCTTTTCCGGATACGCGGAAAAAACATTGCCTACATTCCCCAGAACGCCATGAACGCGCTTAATCCTGTTGTGTCCATAAAAAAACAAATTATCGAAGCCATACAGATCCATCAGGATCTTTCCCGGCAGGAAGCTGAAGAACGTGTACTGGAAATACTTTCGCTGGTGGAAATTCCGCCGGAGCGCATTAACGCCTACAGCCATGAGCTTTCCGGAGGCATGAAACAGCGTGTTGTTATTGCAATGGCCCTTGTTAACAACCCGGAGTTTTTGATAGCCGATGAACCCACAACCGGACTGGATGTTCTGGTTCAGCAGGAAATAATGCGGCTTCTGCTGCGCCTGAGAGACAAACTGAATCTGAGCATTCTGTTTATTACACACGATCTGCCTCTGGTAATGGACTATGCCGATTCCATGGCCGTTATGTATCAGGGCGAAATAGTGGACACCGGTCCTGTCGATAAAATATGCGCCAGTCCCTCTCACCCGCACACAATAGACCTGCTTGAGAACTTCCCGCGTCTGAATGCCGAAAAAAAATGGAAACGCGATGTTCCTCCTGCCGCTCAGCAGCCCGCGCTGAAAATTCAGAATATTACGAAATCTTTCGGTGGACGGCGCCGGCTGTTTCTTCCCGTGAGCGCAAAGGTTCATGCGGTTAATAATTTCAGCCTGAGTATTATGCCGGGCGAAGTTGTGGGACTGATTGGAGGAAGCGGTTCCGGCAAGACAACAGTGGCCCGCATGATAATGGATCTGGAAAAGCCCGACAGCGGAACCATACATATTAACGGAGAGCAGATTGCCGGGGGGAACGCTTACAGCAAACAGCAGATCCTTAAAAATATTCATCTTGTTTTTCAGGATCCTTACCAGTCCATACGCAACCATATGCGCATACTTGATGTTCTGGCCGAACCCCTTATTATTCACAAAATTCAGGACAAAGAGGAAATTCACCGGAGGGCTGTTATGGCTCTGAACAAAGTGAACCTTCCCTCGGACGAGGCTTTTCTTAAACGTTTTCCCTCAGAACTTTCGGGCGGACAGAGGCAGCGTCTGTCTTTTGCCCGGGCCATTATTACCGGGCCCAAGCTTATTATTGCCGATGAACCCACCTCCATGCTGGACGTTTCACTGCGTACCGGTCTTCTTGATTTAATGGAAAGACTGCGTTTCAGCGACGGTGTGGGTTTTCTTTTTATTACACACGATCTGGCCCTGGCCCGGCATTTCTGCGACCGCATTGTTGTGCTGAAGGAAGGCTGTGTGGTTGAAGAAGGTTTTTCGGACCAGATTATACAGAATCCTGCTCATGCATATACCCGCAATCTTATTCAGGCCGCCCGGGAGCCGAAGCTTCTGGGAAGGGATACCGGGTATTAACATGACATATCCTAAGCCGGCAGCCGGCCCCCGTGTTCTTTTCCCTGCTGTATGGCCTGCCGGCGCTCTGTCTGCCGGCGCTCTGTCTGCCGGTTTGTTCGCGGTACTGCTTTTTCTCCTTCCGCCGCCTCTTTCCGCGCATATCAACGACGAGGTGGCCGTGCGCAGCCGTCTGATATTCAACAGAGCCTCTGTTCAGCTGAATGTCTACCTCGACATTGGTGTAATGCTTGGATCGTTTTTTATGAATCACCTGGATCCGGACAGGAACGGCGAATACGCAGAGCAGGATATTGAGTCTTTTTCCCGTTTCTTTCTTCAGCATGTTGTACTGGAAGTAGACGGCCGGCCGGCTTCCGCCGAATTGTCCGGTTTTGATTTTGTTCTCTTTGAAGCCAG
>PDRU01000040.1 GCA_002748225.1 Spirochaetales bacterium
TCGATGTCCCAGAACCGGGCCGCAAGTTTTGTGGTGGTGCTTTTTCCGCCCCCGGACGGACCCACAAGAGCCGTGACCTCACCTTGTTTTGCAGTAAAGGAAATGCCGTTGATGGTCTGGGTGCTGCCGTCATAGGAAAAGAACACATCCTTGAATTCTATATCAAAATTGGCCGGAGAGCATTGTGTTTTTCCCTGTTGGACGGGCATGGCATCCATCTCTTTTTTTCGGTTGATCCTGACGCTCAAATACATAAGAAGAGCCATGCTTTCGAACACAACGATAATCGGTTGGTAGATACTGGCCGAAACAATCATGAACACAATGTAGGTAAACAGATCCACCATACCATTGGAAAACATCCAGGCGCCGGCAACCACAACGCTGACAAGCCCCAGTTTTAATGGAATAAAGGCTCCATTGATCAAAGCCCCCAGAATCAGTTCGGAGTCGATCAATTTTTGTTCATATGCGTCAAGCAAACGATTCAGTCTCTCTGAATAGGGGCTTTCGTAATGATATGCCTTGATTTCGCAGATACAGTCCAGCCCTTCCTGTAAGGTTTCAGAAATTTTCAGTTTATCACCATGCACTTCTGTGTGGGCTTTTTTCTGGAATTTTCTGGATCCAAAAAATACAGCTGCTGCCACCGGAATCACCCAGAGCATTGCCAATGCCATCTGCCAGTGAAAGACAGTCAGCCCCACGGCAAAAAACGCGACGCTGATGATGGATGCGTACATCTGGGGGACGGCGTGGGAAAATAGTTGTTCAATCTGGGTGGCGTCTTCCATGATGGTGGAACTTAAATCCGCGATATCCCGTTTCCCGAAAAAGGCCAGGGGGAGCTTTCTGAGTTTTTCCGCCAGGGAGATCCGCATTCTTGCGCTTTCTTCATAGGTTTTGGAAAAACAGCAATGGTATTGCCTGATTGCGATAAGGAACATGACCACACTCAGAACAATGGCCAGCAGGCCATAAACAAGCATGCTGCCTTCCATGCCTGTTTCTTGTTTCTCAAGGGAAAAAAGGGCTGCCCTGATAAAATAAAACGCCAGCATGGCCGGGAACATATAGGAGATGTTCAGCACTGTGGACCAGATAATGCTTTTGATAAAATCTTCTACGCCCTGGTCGCTTAAGGCAAAGGTTTTTTGAAAATATGCTTTCATTGTGCGTCTCCTTCATCTTCTCTTTTTTTTCCTGAGCCCAGTTCCCAGCCGATGGATTCCTGATATTCTTTGTACATACGGGCATACATCCCCTTTGCTGCCATGAGTTCATTGTGAGTGCCCTGTTCTGCGATTTTTCCCTGACAGACAACCAGAATATGATCTGCGTGCTGGACACTGGTCAGCCTGTGGGCAATCATCAGGGTGGTTTTCCCCCGGCCCAGTTCCCCCAGGGCCTGCATGATCTGTTGTTCGTTTTCCGGATCTGCAAAGGCTGTGGCCTCGTCCAGCAGAACAATGGGGGCGTTTTTCAGAAGAGCCCTGGCCAGGGAAATCCGCTGCTGTTCCCCCCCGGAAAGATAGGTGCCTTCCGTGCCAAGTACGGTATCAAGACCTTGGGGAAGCCGGTCAATGATTTCAGAAGACTGGGATAATTTCACAACCCGCTGCAATTCTTCTTCTGAGGCGTTTTCATTTCCCATGAGAATATTTTCCCTGATACTTTTGCTGAAAAGCCGGGTGTTCTGGAAAACAAAGGACAGGTTTTCCATAAGTTCCTTTTGGGAAATATCCTTGACGTCAACACCGCCAATGCACACGCTTCCCTTGTTTACGTCCCAGAATCTTGCGCCAAGCCGTGCAAGGGTGGTCTTCCCGCTGCCCGAAGGCCCTACAAGAGCGACGGTTTCCCCTGGGTGTACTTTGAAACTGATGCCGTCCACGGCATTTGTATCTGCTCCTGGATACCGGAAACATACGTTTGTAAATTCCAGCTCATGGGAGGAGATCTTCTTTTCCTTTGTGTCTTTCCATACAAGTGCCTCATAATTGAGAAGCTCTTCCACCCGATCCAGTGCCTGTTCTGCAATATAGGCATTTTGTCTGAAATAGGCTGATTTCATAATAATGCTCATGAAATTGGGGGCAATGATGAGGTAGAAGATAAAATCGGTCAGAACCAGAGCCAGATTTTCTCCCTGGGCCAGGAGAAGAAGGGCCGCCGGAATGAGAAAAAATGCCGTGGTATGGAGCACCACATTGAAAAAACTCATCTTGTATTTCCAGAGCATGGTGTACTGGGAAACGTATTCCTTGTATCTGACAATACTCTCATAAAAACGGGTAAAGGAAAACACGGTCTGGCCAAAGGTTTTTACCACGGGAATACCCCGAACGTATTCCACGGCTTCGTTGCTCATCTCTTCAAGGGAGGTAAAATACAATTCCATGAATTTTTTGCCCTGTCTGGTCATCATGGTTGCGAACACCAATACCCCAAGAACAACGGGAATGAGGCAGATCAGTCCCACCTGCCAGTTTACAGACAATATCATCACAAGCAGGGCCAGGGGCGTGACAATGGATGCCGAAAGATCAGGAAGCTGATGGGCAAGAAAGGAATGGGTGGTACCTGCACTGTCGTTGACAACCTTGCGGATTTTACCGCTTTCTGTGGTATCAAAAAATCCCAGGGGCATGGCAAGAATTTTTTTCATGCCCACTTTTTGTAACCCCACTTCCACCCGAAAAGCGGCCAGATGGGAAAAGGCAAGGGACAGAAAATATATAACAATGCCTGATATTGCTGTCAGTCCCACGGTCAAGGCGTAGGGGGCAATCTGGTGCATGGAAACCTTTTCCGGGGAACTCAGTACGGTTCGGATGATCAGCCAGATAAACACAAAGGGCATTACATTGAGGATTGCTGCGGCTCCTGAGCATACAAGGGCCAGGGGCAGCAGGGCTTTTTTGTCTCCCATGTAAGGGAGAAATCGTTTCAGGAGAAAAGATTTCTTTTTTGTCATGATGATACCTTTCTGTAAATCATGTAACCAGTCAGGAAACCTGGTATACTGTTTTTATTTGTTCATCTGAAAAATCAGATGAAAAATCAGATCACGGTCGGCCCGTGGCTGTTTTTATATGAAAGTCTCTATAACTTATTAAATTAATTTCATTCTTGGTTGTGGGCTGAGTCTGGTCATTGACAGAGCAAATCAGCCCGTGGCCTTTATAATATGAAATCAGGATGGATTTCTACCGGAAACGGGAAAATAAATACCGGAATCGGGAGAAATATTATTCTCTTTTTCCATCAGGCGGTATAATGGGAAGGAAGGTTTCCATAAAATTGTTTGAAAACAGAACTGAAATGGCTGGGATTGGCATATCCCACACTCAGGGATGTTTCCATGATGGAGCAGCCGGATTCTATGAGTTCCAGGGCTTTGCCCATGCGCTCCTTTCGGATGAATTCTCCGATGGTAAGCCCTGTGTATTTGCGAAATCCAGACTTCAGGTAGCATTCATTCACGCCCACCCGATGGGCCAGGCTGGAAATGGTTGGTGCAGACGCACTTTCCTGGCGGAGAATATCCACGGCTCCCTCCACAGCGGTTTTCAGTTTTTTTTCATTTTTATGGTATGTTCGGGAACCATGGGCTGCCAAACCCAGGATCTGGGACAGTAGTTCCAGGGTCAGGGCTTCAAAATGTAATTTCCCGCAGAGAGTGACTCGATCCACACAAAACAGGTCTTTTACCGTGCGAAAAACCTGGGTGGTCTGTCCCATGGTTCTGGCAATGGGAACTATGGGGTTGATCTGGCTGGTATGGTTCTGGATCAGATTCTCCAGGGCCTGACTTGCCTGGCAGCCAAATCCAGAAGCGCCCAGCCAGGATTCCATCAAAGAGGGGGGCA
>PDRU01000077.1 GCA_002748225.1 Spirochaetales bacterium
AAATACCTTGGAAAATTCTTTCTGGTTATGATTGTGGCTCTGGGACTGGTCTACGGCATTATGGCCAGTCTGTTTGAGTCGCTCAAAGATCCCTTTATTATATTTATTTCCATTTTCATGATTATCCCCGGTATTCTTCTTCTCTACGGATTCATGAACCTGCCGTTCTTTACTTTAAAAACGCCGCTGTCCATGTTCTCCGCTGTGGGACTGCTTATGCTGGTGGGTATTGCCGTGAACAACGGTATTGTACTGGTTGACTACATGAACCTGCTGCGCAGCCGGGGCCGTTCCATCCGAAACGCGGTTATTGAAGCCGGAGGCAACCGCCTCCGCCCCATTTTAATGACTTCCCTTACCACCATTCTGGGCATGCTGCCCCTGGCCTTTGGAACAGGCGAAGGTTCGGAACTGGTGCGCCCCATAGGGCAGACCATTGTCGGCGGTATGACCATGAGTACTCTTATGACCCTTTTTCTGGTTCCCATACTTTATGCCCGCATGAACCGGAAAAAATCCCCCGGAAAGGAATTGATGGAAATAGAATTAACGGAGACGGAAAATGCGTAATCTCAAAAGAGTGGAAATTATAGCCAACCATTCAGTGGAACAGGAAATAACCGACCTGCTCCAGGCGCGGGAACTGCTCAGCCATTTTACCAAAATTCCCAGCGTGCACGGACAGGGAAATTCCGAACCGAAACGGGGCGACCATATCTGGCCGGAAGAAAACTTCATTCTTATTATCTACGGCAGTGAAGAAAAGGCGGCGGCGGTGGAAGCCGCGGTGGAAGAAGTCCGCAGTCAGTTTCCCAATGAAGGAATTTGCTGTTTTGTTACCGGATAACCTGACATAAATGTCAAATTCAGACAGCTCTGTATAGTAAACATCCGGTAAAACCGGAGAAATTACAGCCGGTTCAGGCATAAATATTGCTCTCTTTTCACCACCTGCTGGGAGGGAAGGGAGGTTTTATGCAGACCCGGTTAAGCAGAGATGTTCTGTATTTCCAGCAGACCGGACAAGGATGGAAGAGCATTATTAATGAAATTCTGCTGCTTGTTTACAGGTATCCGGTCAGCAAGAACGGATGGAAAGAAGAAGAATGCAGCGGTTTTCTTCTGGCTTATTACCCCAGAATTCCCGGTATGATCCGCCGCTATCAGCCAAGATCCAGTTTTGAAGTTTATCTGAACAACGGGCTCTACTGGTTCATGAGAACTTACAGGGAAAGGCTGAAAAACCGTAAATACTACGAAGTCTGGGCAGCCAGTCCCGTACGCGTGGAGTATGATAACTGCCGGCAGCCCGGAGTAACACTGCCCCTCCCGCCTGAACAGCCTCATTTTCCACAGGCCGCCAATAATTCCCCGGCCGCCCGGCCGAATGTTCCCCGGCCTCCCGAGGTCCGGGAACGAGCCGCCCTGCCCCGCCCCGGCCTGCCCCGCTCCGGCACAGCCTCCAAAGCCGCACCCCCTCTCAACCAAACCGGCTTATTTGCCACAGACAAACAGGGACGCTTCATCAGCACAGCACTGCGCCGCAGAATACTCTATCTGGCCCTGCTCCACGCCTCGGAACTGAACGATGAACAGATTGAAAACGCGGCCCGTCTGTCCGGCTCCACTCCCGCTGCAATTCTGCAGCATATTCAGGCCGTTCAGAAACTGACATCTGACCGTTTAGAAAGAAAATGCCGGCTGACAGAGCGGCGCAATGAATGCTGGTACAAACTGGAACAGGCACGCTACAGAAGCCGGCTGGAAGAAAACGCCCCGGAACATATTTACAAAGACTGGCAGCGCAAAACACGCACATGGGAGCGCCGCTACCAGCTGGCCTGTGAAGGACTGCGCAGAGCAAAACCCCAGCCCTTTCACTCAGAAATAGGCCGGATACTCAACACGCCCACAGGCACAGTGTCCGCGGGGCTCCATCTGCTGAAAAAAGCATGGCGGGAAATCCAGGAAGACTCCCCGTAGACCTCATTGCCCTTTTCCGGTTAAATTTTCCCTATGGAAATACTGCTGGCCACTGGCAACGCTCATAAAAAAGAAGAACTCTCCCGCATTATTGCGCCGCACACCGTTTTAACTCCGCAGGATGCCGGTATTGTTTTTGATGCTGAAGAAACAGGTTCCACCTATCTGGAAAACGCCCTGATCAAAGCCGAAGCACTGTGGGAAGCAGCCGGCGGCCGCCCGGTACTCTCTGATGACTCGGGGCTGTCCGTGCCGGCTCTGGGAGGAGCTCCGGGAGTGTATTCGGCGCGCTACGGCAGTAAACCGGGTCAGGCCGAACTCAGCGCGGCAGAGCGCAACGCCCTGCTGCTGAAAAACATGGAAAGCTTTTCCGGTGAACAGCGCCGGGCTTTTTTTGTCTGCTGCATGGTTCTTGTTGCCGCGCCCTACAGGGTCTTTACCGTGCAGGAAACTTTTTCCGGCTCCATAGCCCGCGCGCCTTCGGGAAGCGGCGGCTTCGGCTACGATCCGGTGTTTCTTCTGCCCGGCTCCTCCCGAAGTGTTGCCGAACTGCCGGCCGGCGAGAAAGACGCCGTTTCCCACCGGGGACGGGCCGGAATGCGCATGCTGGCCATTCTGAACAGCCTGGAAGAACAGAAATAAGCCGGCGCCGCCTATGGGCTTCCGCCCGCAAGGGCCGCCCGCCTGTCCGTCAGAGGCGCTGGAAGACAGCCTCAGCACATACCAGGCGCGTAACCGCCGCCTGTTCAAAAAACCGCCGCCTAAACGTTAAACTTGAAGTGCATAATGTCGCCGTCAGCCACCCTGTATTCCCTGCCTTCCATGCGGAGCTTACCGGCCGACTTCACAGCCGCCTCGGAACCCAGTTCAAACAAATCCGAGCAGTGATACACATCGGCCTTAATAAAACCCTTTTCAAAATCGGTATGAATAAGCCCCGCGCACTGCGGAGCCGTTGAGCCCTCCCGGAAAGTCCAGGCCCGGTTTTCCACCCCGCCGGCCGTAAAGAAAGTGCGCAGTCCCAGAGCGCTGTAAGCACTGCGGATCAGCCGGGATAATCCGGATTCTTCCAAACCGGAATCTTCCAGAAAAACAGCCCGTTCTTCGGCATCATCCAGAGCGGCAATGTCAGCCTCCAGCTTCCCCGACAGAACAATCAGCTCTGAACCCTCTTCCTCCGCCCGCGCGCGTACAGCCGCTACATGGGGCGACTGACCGTTAACGTCGTCTTCCCCCACATTGCAGACGTAAATCTGGGTTTTCGCGGTTATAAAATGCAGATCGCGCAGCCGCAGAACATCCGCATCCGATAAGTCCATACTCCGGACCGGACGTCCTTCACCCAGATGAGCAGCCGCCCGTTCCAGCAGCTCCTGCAGCGCCGCAGCTTCCTGACGCAGTTTGGGATCGGCAACTTTCAGCTGCCTCTGATTTTTCTCCAGACGTTTTTCCACCGACTGTAAATCGGCCAGAGCCAGTTCCACATTAATGGTTTCCATATCCGAAACCGGATTCACCTTCCCCTCAACATGGACAACGTCATCGTCTTCAAAGCACCGCACAACATGGGCAATAATACCCACGTTGCGAATATTGGCCAGAAACTGATTTCCCAGCCCCTCTCCCTTGGAGGCGCCTTTCACCAGTCCGGCAATATCCACAAATTCCGTTACAGCCGGCACACGCTTGTCCGCCTGAATCATTTCATGAATCTTCTCCAGCCGGGAATCAGGAACCTCCACCACACCCACATTGGGATCAATGGTGCAGAACGGATAATTCGCGGCCTCTGCCGGAGCCGCAGTCAGTGCCGAAAAAATTGTCGATTTACCTACATTTGGCAGGCCTACTATTCCGCAGTTCACAGGCAGTATGATAGCCGGAGAAACGTTTATGGGGAAGACACCCCGGGCTTTGGAGTAAACATGGGACAGTCCCTGTTATTGGCTGCCCGGACCTCCGCGCTGGGAAGCCGTTTAGACTTAATACCGAACATGCGGCAGCCCCGGGGAAAGGCGGCATCCCAGGTTACATAGTAATAAATACAGCGGACACAGTAGGGAGGCGGTTTATCAAAGGCCATACCCTATTATTTCCCCGGCAGCGGCCCTTAGCAACCCGGCAGCACTCCTGGCAATGCCCCGCTGCAGCAGCCCGGCCGAAAAACAGACCGGCCGGACGGTAAAATTTCCCTGAAGGCGGCTCTCCGGACCGCCGCCGCAGCCCTTGCTGAACGCCCACTTAAAACCGCTCACCCGCATCCGCGCTCTGAAACGGTTCACAAACGAAACAGCCCTGTAAAAAACTCCTCAGAGCATAACTTCAGATCATAAGTCCGCGCATATCAGATGTGAGCAGCTGCCCCAGATTCTCCAGTTCCGGTGTCCGCTGATAAACCGGAGGCTTTAGTTTATGGGAAGCTTTATCAGCCTCTACTGTGTGGACATAGAGATTGTTCAGCTCATCGGTTAATATGCCCAGATTACTGTTAATGTTTTCCAAGGCCATCTGTTCGCGCACCCGGTCAGACGGAGATATATTTCCATCTGAAAGATGATACTTCAATTCAGGCAGAACCTCGGTTCTTGCCCGATAAACCCACATGGCCATACCGAGAATTCCCCGGTAAAGTTCGTTAAACATATAACCGTTGAGTCTGTAGTTTTCCGAGCGGGAAAGCAGAATGTCTTTGCCGTTCTGAAATTCATGAGGTATAACTATCTTTGCCAGCGATTTCCTCAGAAAGGAATTGCTCATAATAATGTCGTAGCGGTCGGCAACTGTCTCAATCTGTCTGTCAATTTCATAATTGTGCACTGCCATATATCTCAATTATAGCGCATATTCTGCAAACAATCTCAACAGTTCGGCACAATATCTTTCAGATGGATTGACTCCCCCCCTTCCTCTTCTTATGGTTAGGCCATGAGGAAGATACATTACCGCTGCGGCGCGGCCCTTTTTCTGAGCAGTCTGCTGCTTGTATCATGCAGCCCTGCTTCAAACACACTCACAATTCTGACCGACAGAAAAGAGCTGGCCAGCGCTGTAGAAATATACAGCACAATGGAGGACGCCCCCGAAATAACCCTCCAGCATATTCCCTCCATCGATCTGGCCGTACTGAGAAAAGAAAACCCGCACCTTGTCATAGCTTCGTATCTCGAAGCCCCCGAACTGCTTGAGTTATTCCGGCCGCAGCGTTTCTCTCCGGATATTTATCCGGCTCTTACCCCTCCGCAAAATGCCGGGAAGCGCAATCTTGTTACCCCTCTCTCTTTTGGAATACCGCTGATCATGGGATTAAGCTCAACCATGGACGCCCTTCCCGACTCCAGCTGTGTACTGCCCGAAGACTTAAGAACAGCCGCCGACGGCTTTGCCCGGCGCAGCAGGGACGGCCGTCTTCAAAGGCTTGGTTTCTCGCCTTTGTGGAATCCTTTTTTTATTGTTGATCTTCTGGCAGCCCGGGATATAACCGTTTTTGAAGAAGGATGGGAACACTCTGTCGATGAAAAAATTTCCCTCCCCCTGCAGGAAGTACAGGAATGGATAAGCGAAAGTGCCGGCAGTGTTAACGAAGACAAGGCCTTCAACACCCGTTACCGCTACATCCCCGACGAATACCTCCTGCTTCAAAAACGCATTTTGTTTGCCCGCACAGATTTTTCCGAATGGGCACGTCTTCCTGAAACGGTTTCCAATAAACTGGATATCCGCTCTCTGAAAGGAGAACGCCACATTCCCGTTACTTATATTGTCTCTGCGGCCATACCAAAAACCAACAACTTCCCCAAACCCGCAGAAAAATTTGTTCAATGGCTGAGCATGCCGGAAACCCAGGCTCTGCTGATGGACCGGTGGGAAAAAGACGGTTTGCCGGTTTTCGGCTTTCTTGGAGGACTTTCAGCCCTTCCGGAAGTGAACGAAGGCATTCTGACAGACCGCTTTCCCGCCGCTGCCGGAAAAATACCGGAAAATCATCTGCTGTCAGTTCCCCGCTCAATTCCCCACCGCTGGCAGCGGATACGGGACGAAGTTCTTGTGCCGTGGTTTATCCGGAATATTACAGATAAACAGGCAGAAACCGAATCATTTTCGGAAGCTTTCCGCAAATGGGATCTGTCCTCTCTTTCTGAAACCGACGAACCCGAATAAATTTACCGTGCCCCAGGGTACTTTAACATTTGACAACATCAACAGCTCAGGTTAATCTGTAGCTCATAAAATAAACCCTTGAATGGGGGAGGTATGCCCAATGGCAGAAGTATTACTTAAAGACATCACAAAAGTGTATGACGGTGGTGTTAAAGCGGTTGACAAGGCTAACATCGAAATTAAAGACCAGGAGTTTGTGGTACTGGTCGGTCCCTCGGGATGCGGAAAATCCACAACCCTGCGGATGATTGCCGGACTGGAAGACATTACGGAAGGCGATTTGCTCATCGACGGCAAACGGATGAATGACGAAGCTCCCAAAGACCGGGACATCGCCATGGTTTTCCAGAACTACGCTCTCTATCCTCACATGACAGTATATGACAACATGGCATTCGGACTGCGCATCCGCAAGTTCGCCAAATCGGAAATTGACGCCCGTGTAAAGGAAGCAGCCCAGATTCTGGACATTGAAGAACTTCTGGACCGCAAGCCGAAGGCTCTTTCCGGCGGTCAGCGTCAGCGCGTTGCTGTAGGACGCGCCATTGTCCGGAAACCCAAAGTATTTCTCTTTGACGAACCTCTTTCCAACCTGGACGCGAAACTGCGTGTACAGATGCGGGCGGAAATTTCCTCCCTGCATACCCGTCTGCAGGCAACCATGGTTTATGTAACGCACGACCAGGTAGAAGCCATGACCATGGGTGACAAGATCGTCGTTATGAAGAGCGGTATTATCCAGCAGATCGGTACTCCGCTGAAACTCTACAACGATCCCATTAACCGCTTTGTTGCCGGTTTCATGGGTACTCCGCCAATGAACATTGCACCCGCGGAAGTTACAGAAGAAAGCGGAAAAATCATTGTCAGGGAAGAAGGCATGACAGTTGTTCTTCCCAAGGAAAAAGAAGACAAGCTGAAACCCTACATCGGCAAGAAAGTGTATATGGGCATCCGTTCCGAAGATCTGGAATTCACCAAATCGCCCAAGGAAAACAACCTGCGGGCAACTGTATCGGTTATTGAGCCCCTGGGAAATGAAACCCACCTCTACATCGATACCAAAGAGAATCAATACATTGCCCGTTCGCTTCCTGTGAACGAATTCCGGGTTGGTGATGAAGTAAACTTCACCCCCGCGGTAGACAAAGTACAGTTCTTCGATTTTGAGACTGAACGCTCGCTTTTCTACACCGAATAGCCGTATTCAGGAAAATATTTTATGTAAAAAGGCCGTCATTATTCCCCCTGAGGGTTAAGATGGCCTTTTTTATGCTTTTTCATTATTTGACGCCCTTAAAAGGCCGTGATACACTCGGGTACAGACAGGAGGTTTGACTATGTCTAATAACCGCCGTTTAAGCATTATGGCGATAATTTTTGCAGCCTTACTTATTGTTAGTTTTACAGGATGTAAAACAACCCCCGAGGCTGACACAGAGACGGATACGGTTGTAACTGAGCAGCCCGCAAAAGATGCCGAGACTAAACCGGAACCGGCAGAACCGGCTGAACCGGCTGAACCAAAAGCTGATCCTCTGTCCAAAAAGGACATTGAAACAGCCCGCAAGGCTGTTCAGCAGGCCAATAATGCAGGAGCCAACACCTATTTTCCAAAGGAATACCGCTCACTGGTTTCCAGACTGAACAAGGGTATTGCGAAGGGAAAGACCGATCCTGATCAGGCACGCAAAGATCTGGCAAAGGTAAAAACCGATGCTGACGCCCTCTACAAAAAGAGTATGAACTTCTGGAAGGAAAAGTATGCGGAAACTTTTTCCCGGAACGATGAAGCCCTTAAAAAGATTGAAGCTCATTTGTTTGCAGAACGGGAATACCAGAAAACACAGTCTCTTCACGCAGAAGCTCTGGCTCTTACCGGAAAGGGTAATTTCAGCGCCGGAAAATCAAAGGCCGATGAAACACTGGAAACCCAGAGACGCCTTTATCACAACCTGAAAGAAAATATCCGCTACGTTGATATTCTTAAAAGAGACACAGAAAACTACATACAGGACGCAGAAGACAACGAGGCTTTTACATTCTCACCCGAAGAACTGAAAATGGCGGAAACAGCTTATCAGCAGGGAATTTCTGCCTACCAGAACTACGATATGCAGACAAGTGTACGTTCTCTTACAGAAGCCAAACGTCAGGCCATTCTGGCGGCCCGAACCAGCGCTGTCCGCAAAAAGCAGTCCGAAACAGACTCGCTGATGACAGCAACCCAGAGGCGCATTGAATCCGCATCCGAACTGCAGATTCTGACCGAAGAAGGTGAAGTTGTGGCAGCTCAGCCCTGGAACGGAAACGAATTTCTGGCCAACAACCCCTTAATTGACCATGCAAAATTTGTGGACTTTGTCGAAATTGAAGATACAAAACTCAAAGAGCTCACTGCGCCTGTTAACGCACAGTCAGGTGTTTCTGAAGACATTCCAATAGACGATGAAACCACTCAGGTTAAGGCTGACACACAGGAGTCCGATTACCTGCTTATGGCAAAGGATTTCTGGCAGAGAGGGGTTTACGCGCGTAATAACGGCGACTTTGACCTGGCTCAGGATTATTTCAAAAAAGCTCAGGCCTACACTGAAGCGTATGAATCAAATGCGGTATCCCGTACTTACACCGTTGTCCGCCGGAAAGTTGCCACCGACTGTCTGTGGAGAATATCCGATCGCACAGATATTTACGCCGATGCCTATCTCTGGCCTAAAATATGGCGGGCTAACCGCAAAATTATCCAGAATCCCGACCTGATTTACCCCGGGCAGATACTGGTTATCCCCCCCAAATAAAATACCGGCATTTAATACATTCGGCAGCCTTTCCGGGCTGCCGTTTTTTGTAATAAAGTACCCCTTGAACAAGCCAACCTCTTGCACCATCATTTATAAAATCGGAGGCCATATGAAACCATTCGGAATTGTCATTGTCGGCTGCGGTACAGTAGGTAACGCTACAGCAGTACTTTTGGAAACCCAGTCTGAGCTGTACGCCGCTAAAACAGGTACCTGTCCCGTTCTTAAGGCGCTGGTGGATGTCAACTTTACCCGGGCCCGGGAAGCCGGTTTGAATGAGCAGCTTTTTCAGGAAGATCTGAACGCTGTTCTTTCTGATCCGGATGTGCATCTGGTGGTGGAAACCGTTGGAGGTCTTACTACCGCCCGGACAATAATAAAGAAAGCCCTGAAAGCCGGTAAACACGTTGTTACAGCAAACAAGGCACTCCTGGCGCATCATGGGGCCGACCTGTTCTCCCTGGCCCGTGAAAACGGAGTAAGCATAGGTTTTGAAGCCAGCTGTGCCGGAGGAATTCCCATTGTCCGTGTTATAGCAGAAAGTCTTCTGGCTAACCGGACCGAAGCTCTTTACGGTATTGTCAACGGCACATCGAACTTCATTCTGACCGAAATGGTGGAAAAAGACAGAACGTACGCCCAGGCACTCAAAGCCGCCCAGACCGCGGGCCTGGCCGAAGCCGATCCCACACTGGATGTCAACGGCATGGACGCGGCTCATAAACTGACACTTCTGGCATCTGTCGCATTTGGAGAAAAGATTCCGCTGGACGCCATTCCCGTGGAAGGCATTGACGGTCTGGATCTGCTGGATGTCAGCACAGGCACTGAACTGGGCTATGTTCTGAAACTGGTGGCACTGGCCAGGAAAACATCTGAAGGCCTCGAACTGTCTGTCGGCCCCGTTTTTATGCCCGGGAGTCATCCCCTGGCAAGGGTATCCGGCCCGTTTAACGCGGTCAGTGTCTACGGCAGTGCCGTCGGCCACACAATGTACTACGGCCGGGGAGCCGGGGGAAGTCCGACGGCATCGGCCGTTGTAAGCGATATTCTTTCCATTGCCCTTGGCACCTGGCCCGTCCTTTTCTCCGCGCTGAGAAGCTGGCCCGACCGCGGCGCCTCAGCTCAGCTTGCCGATACCGGAGAATCCGTTCACCGGTACTACATGCGTTTCATGGTTAACAATGAAAGCGGTGTTCTTAATCAGATTACCGAAATACTGGCTGCTAAAAATATCAGCGTTAACGCTTTACTGCAAAAAGAAAGCAGCAGCACCGGCTTTATTCCCATGGTTATTACAACACATCCGGCCCGGGAAAAAGATGTGGCGGCCGCCTTCAGTGCCGTTAAAAATCTCCCAACCGTTAACTCAAAAGCTGTCAGAATACGGATTATTGACGAACAGACAGAATCTATCTGACACATAAGGAATAAAAAGTGATATTAGATAAAAAAGCATTTAAAGAAAGGGTTTTTTACTGGATAGACCGGGGAACCGGAGACGGCCTGGAAGGAGCAACACACCGCCATACCTACGAGGCTGTTTCCAGAGCGCTCATGGATGCACTGTGGGAACAGTGGCGCAAATGCGAACACACCATTGAGAAGAAAAAACTCAAACGGATATACTACTTTTCAGCCGAATTCCTTATGGGCCGGGCCCTGGGAAACAACCTTATAAACCTGAAACTCCGGGAAGAAATAGCCGCCGTTCTGGACGAAATGGGCCTGGACCTCAACGCCGCCGAAGATACCGAACCCGACGCGGCCCTGGGAAACGGCGGGCTGGGCCGTCTGGCCGCGTGTTTTATGGAATCTCTGGCAACACTCGATTTACCGGCCAGAGGATACGGCATCCGCTACCGCTACGGAATGTTCCGCCAGCAGATAGTAAACGGCTGCCAGGTCGAAGAGCCGGATGACTGGGTATCAAAAGGAGATCCCTGGTCTATCCGCCGGGGAAACAGAACTGTTATTGTCCGATTCGGCGGCCGGGTTATTACCGAGCCGCGCGGAGACGGAACCCAGCGCTTCAAGACTGTTGATACGGAAAATGTTGTGGCCATTCCCTATGACATGCCCATAATAGGCTGGGACACTGATACAATAAACACACTGCGTCTGTGGGAAGCCGAATCCGCCAACGGATTCAATCTTCAGCTCTTTAACAATATGGAATACATGCGCGCGGTGGAATCCCAGGCCCGTGCCCGCGACTTATCCCGGGTGCTCTACCCCAACGACAGCGGCCCCACCGGCAAGGCGCTGCGCCTGCGCCAGCAGTACTTCTTCAGTTCCGCCTCCCTTCAGGACATCCTTCAGGGCTACAAAAGAGTATTTGGAAACGACCTGACAAAGCTTCCGGAGGCTGCGGCCATTCAACTGAACGACACTCACCCGGTTATTGCCATTCCGGAACTCATGAGGCTTCTCCTCGATGAAGAAGACATTGGCTGGGATGATGCCTGGCAGATTGTCAGCCGCACTTTTGCCTATACCAACCATACAGTTCTTTCCGAAGCTCTGGAGAAATGGCCGGTGGATCTGTTCCGGCAGGAATTTCCCCGTCTCTTCCAGATTGTTGAAGAAGTAAACCGCCGGTTCATGCTCTTTCTGGCAGAACGCTGCCCCCATGACCGGGCCCGGCATCAGAACATGTCCATTATCTCTAACGGCCTTATCCATATGGCCTGGCTGGCCATTGCCTCGTCTTTTTCGGTTAACGGTGTAGCGGCGCTTCACACCGAAATACTCAAAAATGAAGTTCTCAAAGACTGGTACGAGCTTTATCCGGAAAAATTCAACAATAAAACAAACGGAGTAACCCAGCGCCGATGGCTTAAAAAAGCCAATCCGGAACTCTCAGGACTTCTTGACGACATTCTGGGTACTGGATGGACAAAAGATTTCTCTCAGGTTGCCGGGCTGCGGGACAAAGCTGACGATACCGCCGTTCTGGACCGCCTGGCTCTTATTAAAAGAAAGAACAAAGAGAATCTGGCCGCTCTGACACAGCAGCTTACCTGCATTTCCGTGGACCCGGCCAGTCTTTTTGATGTTCAGATAAAACGGCTGCATGAATACAAACGCCAGCTTTTGAACATCCTTTCCGTTATTGCCGACTGGCAGGCTCTCCGGGACGGTACAGCCGCAGACCTGCCGCCGCGGACCGTATTCTTCGGAGCTAAAGCGGCTTCAGGCTACCGGCGGGCCAAGCAGATTATTCACCTTATTCATAAAGTTGCAGAGAAGATAAACAGCGATCCGGCAGTATCGGAACGTCTGAAAGTTGTATTCCTTCCCGATTACAAAGTAAGTCTGGCGGAAGTTATATTTCCCGCCGCGGAAATATCCCAGCAAATTTCAACCGCGGGAAAGGAAGCTTCCGGTACCGGAAACATGAAATTCATGATTAACGGAGCAGTAACTCTCGGAACCATGGACGGAGCAAACATTGAAATTGTTCAGGAAGCAGGCAGGGAAAACGCCTTTATTTTCGGCCTCTCCGCGGAAGAGGTGCTGGAACTGCGTTCCTCCGGCACCTACAACACCTGGGAGATACTGGAAAACGATGCTTCACTCAACCGGGCGCTGAACACTCTGGTGGACGGCACCCTGACCGATGACGAATCGTTCCGTGAAATTTTTAATTCACTGGTTTACGGCGTAGAAGGCAACAGCCCCGATGAATACTTTGTTCTGAAGGATTTCGCCAGCTATCAGCAGACCCGGAAACAGGCGGGAGAAACATGGAAAGACCCTCATAAATGGAACCGTATGTCCCTTATGAATATTGCCGGGAGCGGTCATTTCAGCTCCGACAGGACAGTGGCTCAATATGCTGAGGAAATTTGGAATATTAAACCCATTTAACGGCAGTTCCTGTTAACACGTTCTCAATCATCCTTCCTTTTTTGTCGATGATTAAATCAGGAAGGAAACCTCTATGATTGAAACAATTACTGCGGAACGAACAACAAAGATTTACTGTGCAAATTGTGTTCACTGTAAACTCATGCGAACCTTCACCGAAGAGGATAAGTATGTGCTGAGGGTACGCTGCGATGCGGGTAAATGGCGTAAGAAACTGGGCGAAGAAAAATTCTACAAGTATTTTACAGTTGCCCGGCGGGCCCTTGATGAATGCGACTGCTACACTCCCATGGGAGAGTGCAAACCGTTCATGAAGGAACTGCGGAAAACTCTTCCCATTAAGGATGAAGTTTATACGCCCGGCCAGTCTGCCTGAAACAGCATACAGCTTTTCCCAGAATCTGAGCCTTTGAGACAATGCCCATTTTCTCAGCTGAAACACTCCGGGGATTTTCCCCGGTCAGCAGGCAGCCGTCTTTCGTAATACGTTGAACACGCTTTACCAGAACACCGTATTCTGAATGACGGACTACAACAATGGAATTTTCTCTTATTCTAAAGAACAGGCGCCGGACAAGAAGATAATCTCCGGCGTTTATACGGGGAGCCATACTGTCTCCCTCAACCCTGTAAAAACGAAACATGCGGTAAAAAAGGTGCAGCTGCCGGGCAGGCTGCACCCGGTATGCCATTAACCCAGTTTGGGATAAACAACTTCTTCAGCAGGAGCGTAAGGGCACTTGGCCTTGTAGGTGGGTACCTTTTTGGACTGCCAGAAAATTTCAGCAAACTCATTAACCAGATTCAGCAGTTCCAGACTGGCATTGCGATCCAGATGCTGTTTGGCCCTGGAACCCTGAAGCATAATTTTATGCACCAGCCCGTGAGTCTGGGGGAAAGCCTGGAACTGAGGTTCTTTAAGGAAGTCGCCCCAGATAATACGGATTTCTTCTTTAACCTTTACGGCATGAGTTTCTTTTTCAGCAACCAGCCGGGACAGACGGGCCTGGTCTTCTATGGTTAATTTTTCCTTCTGACCCAGCTCCGCAATCAGATCATCCATACGGATAACGGTAAGCGCTGCAATCTGGGCTGTAATGGGATCGTAAATCCCGCAGGGAATATCACAATGGGCACTGACTTTTTCAAAAGCAAGAATACTGTCAATTTTTTTCAATAATTTGTAAAACATTATTAACTCCTTTTAATGTTGTAAACAGAATACGGAGGAGAAAACAACTAGTCAAGGATTCGGAGGGGAATACCGGCGAAGGCTTGAATATTCATCCTTCAACCATTTAGTATGGAGACAATATTGGCTGAGGGAGTAATTATTTTGCCGGGAAGAAACATTATCACTGCTGTTATTATTTTA
The DNA here is from genome assembly GCA_002748225.1 of Spirochaetales bacterium. Lineage (GTDB taxonomy): Bacteria > Spirochaetota > Spirochaetia > DSM-2461 > DSM-2461 > UBA2779. Next base: position 14,194 of record PDRU01000077.1, read on the forward strand.
TTGGCTCTGAGTGCCGGGTTATGTACATCCTGTACCACTATTCCTGAATCGGTCAGTTCCGAATGGACAGAAGCCATGTTCTTCAAAAATGCCCAGGAAGCCATGGATAACAACAATTATGAACTGGCTACATACTATTACGAAGTGTACTCCATTCGGTATCCGGAGAACATTCAGAAAGGTATTGCGGCGGAATACGAAAAAGCGTTTATTAACTACAAAAGGGGCCGGGACAAAGCCGCCCGGGCCGGTTTTGAAGAAATTCTCCGGAAATACCGGGAAAGCCCCTACGCCATGCTCTACCCGCCCCGGTTCCAGCAGCTGTGCGAAACAGGTCTGCGGAATCTGGAGAAAAGAAAGAAAGTAGGCAGACGCCTGTTCTGGCGCATAAGAGAAAAAGAATGGGCCGATGAGCATGATGAAAAAATGGTTGATTCCGAAGAAAAAGAGTCTTCCTGATATCTATTTGCTCAAATCATCCGGAAGCCGGATCGGATAAATGGAAACTCCCAGGCGTGCTGCTTCATCTTCTACCATAGAGCGGGTAATGGCTCCCTGAGGTTCCGAATGCGGACCGGCATCTCCTATCTGGATAATCATCCGCTGGGGAGCTTCCCACTCAAACTCCGTCAGAGCTGAGTAGAGACCCTCGTAAACAGCTTCATCCAAATCCCTTCCTCCGGAAACTGTTACCCTTTCCAGCCGTGCCTGAAGCTCAATCAGCCTGTCGGTAAAACCGGAATGACGGGTCAGATAGGCTTCCTTATAGTCACGGTAAAGAACCAGCCCCACCCGGAAGGAATCAAAATTTTCAACAGTACCGCTGATAAGAGGCACCAGGGAATCCTGAATAAATCCCACATCGTTTTTCATGCTGATCGTTGTATCCAGAACAAGCACGACATCAAGAGAGCCCTCTGCGCTGCCAATTATTTCAGCCACGCGGTCCAAAGCTTCTTCCACCCCCATAACAGGAACATCATCAAAACCCAGCAGTTTGGGAGCGGGAGGCGGCGGCAGAACTTTCTGATTCAGCAACACCGGATTATCCCGCCAGCGGCCGAGGTAATCAGCATACGGTTTTTCAAATGTGCGGATGTTCAGCCACGTGCCCTGATGAACTTCCACCTGCCCTTCCCGGCTCCAGGGATAACCGTAAGTCAGCTGAAAAGGAATAAAAATTCGGAAAGCCGAACCGAAAACCTCATTGGGTTCCGGCGTGGAATCGACCAGAAAAAACAATTCACGTTCCGATTCAAGGAACTTGCCGTCCAGTATACGCTTTTCATCTCCGTTAATATCGTTGTAGTCCCAGGCTCTGAACGCAAATGAATCAGACTTTTTTGAAGGGTCCGCGGAAGATTCTGTAATAAGTACGGACCCCAAACCCGGCTTATTCCGAACATAAAGCATCAGCCCGTCCATTCCGGGTGAAAATTCTATGTAGGCATCGCCCCCTTCACCAAGCAGAATTTCAAGCTCATCGGAGTAGAGGCTTCCGGTAAAAAACAGTAGAAATAGCGCGGCAAGCCAGATAAGACGGCGCACACGCCTGTACCTGAACACGGCGGGCTGCCCGCCGGCGCAGACATACTGAGAACCTTCCAAAGAGGAACTTCCGTCAGGTTTTTTCAGCTCGGATTTTCGACAATACTTCACTCCCCGATTATCGGCTGAAATTCTTTTCCTGTTAGGAAGTTCCCCGGTCTAAAATTCCTCTGAACTCAACTCAGTATACCGGAGCTTCAACGGCTTTTTTCTGCTTTCCGCTCTTTTTTTCAGCCGGCTCACCGGTATCTGCCCGGCTTTCCGCGGCGGCTGAATCAGCTTCATCTGTTTTACGGGACTGCGGATAGGCCCTGAACTCCACATGCTCACCGACAATATGGATTTTTGAGTGAGAAGTGCCTTCCTCGCTTTTCCACCGGTCCTGTTTAAGCCGCCCTACAACGCGGACCCCGCGGCCCTGATGCAGGTATTCGGCGCAGTTTTCCGCCAGACGCGACCAGGTTTCCACATCAAAGAAACTTACCTCTTCTCTCCGTTCGCCCTGGGTTTTGTAAAAGCGGTTGGATGCGACTGTAAACCGGCAGACGGCTGTACCCTGAGGAGTTTTACTCATAACAGGATCCTTAGTGAGATTTCCCTCCAGAATAACCGAATTCAGATTGTTCATGCTTTCTACCTCCTGAAAACTCATTCACTGCTCTTAACCCCGCCATTGGCCTGAGGGCTTGAGTTTTCAGGAAAATTACCGCCTTCTTTACGGCTGCGCGTTTAAATCGGCCTCTGCGGCGTCTTTGACCAGCTGGCTCATTCCTTTCCGGCAGACCAGTATCCTGTTGTTCGCGGCAACTACAATCAGATCTTCCACACCGCAGAGAGCCACAGGAACATCGGAATACACAAAATTTCCCTGTGAGCCAATGCTGTACACAGGCTGAGCGTTCGGCCCGTCCAGTTCCGATATAACATCCCAGCTTCCCACATCGTTCCAGCTGAAACAGGCCTTTATTACGCGGATACTCCGGCTTTTTTCCATAACGGCATAGTCAACAGAAATGGAAGGACAGGAAGAATAAAGACCTTCCAGTATTTCTGAAGGTTCATAGATAAGAACCCCGTCATCTTCACGCAGGGAAAACCACAATTCCGCCGGAGAAGAAAAAACCTCAGCCACCCCGGGGGCATGCAGAGCCAGTTCCGCCGTAAACACATCCGGGCGGTAGGTCAGCATACCGGAATTCCAGAAATACCGTCCCGAAGACACATAACTCTCAGCCGTATCCTTACCAGGTTTTTCCCGGAAAGAAAGTACGGGAAAAAGATCGCCGCTGCCCTCTCCCGCTTCAATGTATCCGTATCCGGTAGCCGGACCTCCGGGAACAATGCCGTAGAGCACCATAAAACCCGAGGCAGCCTCCCTGGAAGCCGTTTCAACGCATAACTTAAAGGCATCAAACGGCGAAATAAGGTGATCCGAGGCCATAACCAGTACACGTTCTTTCTCGCGCCCGTCCATCTGCATGCGGGCTGCGGCCAGGGCCAGAGCCGGGGCCGTATTCCGGGCTGCCGGTTCTGCCAGAATAATTAAACGGGAACGGTATTGGGGCTCCACATCCCTGCATTCCTCCATGAGAGCCTCAACATGATTCTTATGCGTAACAACAATTACCTTTCCATCTATTCCTAACTGAAAAGCGCGTTCCAGAGCCTTCCTGAACAAAGTTTTTTTCCCGTCTAAACGCATAAACTGTTTTGGACGTTTACCGATAGAAGCAGGCCACAGCCGTGTGCCGGCACCTCCAGCCATTATAATGATATTTTCAACCATTGCTTTTCCTCTCTCGACCACAAAACCATTTTCCCGTATGATAGTTTAACCTGTATAGTGGAGGCATAAAAGATGGCATTTAAACTTTCCCTTTACCCGTGGGTGCACATTGCCCACTTTGACGGAAAGCAATGGACAGAACAGTATGTGGAAAAAGACCACCTCACTCCAGACGAAGAAGCAGCTCTTGATGAAAAAGAATATGCTGCTCTTACCGGAAAGCGCAACACTTTCACAGAGCTTCCCCTGATTAACTATTCAACTCAGTACGGATTAAGCTGTTTTGAAGGAATGAAAGCGCTCCCGCAGAAAGACGGTTCGCTCAAAATGTTCCGGCCGGACCGGAACTGCGCCCGAATGGCAGCGTCAATGAAAGGTCTGCGCATGCCTCCTGTTGATGAAAAACTTCTCCTTAAAGGAATTCGGGAAAGTCTTTCCAGAAATGCCGCTCTGGGTTTTACCCCCAAATACAATACAGAATGGGAAAAGGATACCTGGCAGAATGCCGCGTCCGTTTATATACGGCCGTTCACCTACTCAGAACCCGGCATTGGAGTTAATTTGTGCAAAAATCCCTGGGTTATTACCGCGTTCACAACTGTGTCCGCCTACTTCACTCCCGGAGAAAACAAGGCTGTTACATCAACACGCGTCCGGGCCACCCCCGGAGGAACCGGCTGGATTAAAACCTCCGCGAATTACGTTGCTTCCGCCCTGGCTAAAAATGAAGCCATAGATAACGGTTATATGGAAAGCATTTTCCTGGACGCGAAAACCGGCAAGAACGTGGAAGAGGGCTCTTCCTGTAACTTCTTTGCCGTTTTCCCCGGCAATATTCTTGTAACTCCCGCGCTTCATGACACTATTCTTCCCGGCATTACGAGGGAATCTGTCATTACTCTGGCCAGAGACAGAGGGCTGAAAGTGGAAGAAGCCGATCTTCCGATAGAAAAAGTAATTAATGAAGCGGAAGAATGCTTTGTAACGGGAACAGCTGCCGGCATTACACCTCTGGGCTCGGTAACCCACCAGGGCCGGGAACGGAAACTCTCCAGCATGAACGACAATTCCACTGCCGTTTCACTGCTCAAGGAGCTCAAAGGCATACAGTACGGAGCTTTGGAAGACAAACACGGCTGGATGTATACGGTCTAAACGGCACCGGAGAGCAGAACAGTTATTCGAGGGATATCCCTGTAATATCAGAGGGGATATCCCTGTAAATATAATAACGGTCCTCACCCATTGGAGATTCCTCCAGTCCCAGAACTCTCAGACGGTTGCGGTAGGGGAAGGTTATTTTTTCTTTATAATCATTACGGCCGGCCGTTTCACTGTATTCCCGGATACGTTCGTCATCGCTGCCGCGTAAATCCGAGGCGCCTCTTTCCATTAATCCATTCATGTCAGAGGTAATGGTATCCTGATATTCCGAGGCCATGGTAAAAGCACTCAGCGCGCCGCCGTAGTCTCCCCGCACACCGCCGCGGGCTGCTGAAAGCGCACGGCCTACCCCCAGATTATTCCAGGCAACAATGTAGCGCAGCAGCAGTTCTCTGTGCCCCTGTCTGTCATAAGGATTCAGCAGACCGCCTGTTTTAAGCAGCTCCTCATCCAGCAGTTCCAGTGCACGGACATAGCGGTTCTGAGACGCCTCATAATCACCTCTTTCCAGAAGAACTGTGGCCAAAGCCAGCTGGGCGTTGTAATCGCTCTGAAGGTTCCGGGCCACACGGTAAAAATCAACCAGCGCGCCTTTCTGATTAAGAACATAACGGGCATAAGCACGTCTGTAGAGAGCGTTATTCGGCAGCCGGGTTTCATTATTTTTTCCTCCGAAGAGAGCTTCGGCCTTAACATAATACTCTTCAGCCTGTTCAAGTTCCCGGCGGCGCTGACTGCCGGGCGCAAAAGATTCAGGTGTATCTGCCAGAGTAAAGACAAGGTCGGAAGAATGAACACCCTGATACAGGATATCGCCCATTTCCAGATACAGTCTGCCGTAATCAGGAGAAGCACCCAGAATTTTCCGCTTACGGGCATCCTCATACAATCTGACCGCCTTGGAATAATAATCCCAGGAAAGGTTATAAGCCTCAGAGGCGGATGATGAATTCTCCCTGAGAAGCTTAAACTGCCTGTAATACAGACGGCCCAGGCCGCCCTCACTGAGAATGCGCATTCTCAGATGTTTCCGATCCATTGATTCCATGGAATTCAGAACCACCAAAGCCCGTGTATAGGCTTCCATCTCCGCCCCAGGCTGACCGCCGATCACATTGTAGTAAAGAGCATTGACAAAATGGGGCTCGGCAACAGACGAATCCGCCGAAAGCGCCAGATTAATGAAACGCCTGGATTCTTCTGTATTCCCCTGTGCCAGAAACCAGTTTCCAAGGTCGGCGTAAACTTCCGCAGCCAGAGCCGGTGTTTTGGTTTTTCCGGGAATCTCTTCGGCAAAAACGGGAAGCAGAGTCTGTATTTCATCGTGATTTTTCAGACGCAAATGATACCGCATCATGGACAGTATGGCTTCTTCATCATTGCGTGAGCTTTCCAGAACCTTAGCGTAATAATACCGGGCCTCTTCATATTTAGAGGGATCATCTTCGGCCCAGCGGAGATAGACATTCCCTTTTGCCAGCAACAAGTCCCGCTCTTTCAATGTTCTGTTTAAGGGAGCATTATCCAGAACCGCTATGGCCTCTTCATACCGGCCCAGAACTTCTGATAAAAACTCGACATACTCCTGACGGGCTATTTCAGAACCGGGATTCACTTCCAGATAACCGGCGTAAAATTCACTGGCCGCATCCCAGTGTTTGCGCCCGCGGAGGGCCCGGGCATAATCTATCCACCGTTGTTTTTCTTCCCATCCTTTCACCACAACAGGGGAACGGCTGACCCTTTCAGACCTGTCTTCGGCAGAAGAAAATAAAGGCCAGCCGTACCAGGCATCAAAAAACAGTTCTTTTGCGCCTGAAACATCATCTACAGCAACCCGTTCCAATCCTTCATTATAGAGCAAAGCCGCTTTTAAAGGACGGTAAACCCACATAAAACCTACAGCGGATACTGTCCAGAAAACAGTAATAATAAGCAGAATAAGCCTTAGTACCGGCCAGCCTTCCCTGAACAGTCTGTAAGCCAGGGATGAGCGCCGTTTTTCCAGAGCCATTCCGGAATATTTTCCGTATGAACGGGGAAGACGAATGGTTCTCTTTGTAATTGATTTAAAACGGCCGGCCAATGCTTTGGGTGAAGCTCCACTTATAAGACTGTCAATAAGAGTCTTCAGCTCTTCCGGCTCACGGCGTTTATCGGCCAGGAGTTCTTCAATGGCTATTTTCAGATTTCGGGGCAACAGGGCCAGAGTGGACAAAATGGCCTCAAGATCTTCATCTGAAAGAGAAAAGGGTCTTGGTCCTTCCTCAGAGTCGCTTTTTATAGACTCTTCCAGCTCTTCAAGCTCCTGTCCCAGGCTCTCGGTAATGCCTTCTTCCCCTTCGGTAAAGTTATACTGCTCACCAAAATCTTCTACAGAAAACTGGTCTATGTCCGACGCGGCGTCGGAGGCCGGCGCGGCATCTGTGTCAGGCAGATCATCTGTGCCGGGCAGATCATCTATGTCCGGCAGGCCGTCTATGTCCGGCAGGCCGTCTGTGTCCGGCGCGGCGTCGGAGGCCGGCGCGGCATCGGAGGCCGGCGCGGCAGCTGTGTCGGGCAGATCGTCTATTTCCGGCAGGCCGTCTGTTTCGGGCAGGTCTTCTATGTCCGGCAGATCCTCTGTGCCGGGCAGGCCGTCTGTATCCGGCAGGTCATCTATGTCCGGCAGGCCGTCTATGTCCGGCAGGCCGTCTGTGCCGGGCAGGTCGTCTATTTCCGGCAGGCCGTCTATTTCCGGCAGGCCGTCTGTGTCAGGCAGGCCATCTGTGCCGGGCAGGCCGTCTGTGTCCGGCAGACCGTCTGTGCCGGGCAGGCCGTCTATGTCCGGCAGGCCGTCTGTGCCGGGCAGGTCGTCTATTTCCGGCAGGCCGTCTGTGTCCGGCAGGCCGTCTATGTCCGGCAGGCCGTCTGTGCCGGGCAGGTCGTCTATTTCCGGCAGACCGTCTGTGTCCGGCAGGTCGTCTATGTCCGGCAGGCCGTCTGTATCCGGCAGGTCATCTATGTCCGGCAGGCCGTCTGTGCCGGGCAGATCATCTATGTCCGGCGCGGCGTCTGAGGCTGGCGCGGCATCTGTGCCGGGCAGTTCATCTATGTCCGGGAGCTCGTCCATGTCCGGCAGGCCGTCTATTTCCGGCAGGCCGTCTGTGTCCGGCAGGCCGTCTGTATCGCCTATTTCCGCCTGTTCAGAAAGAAACGCAAGCGTTTCATCAATTTCCCCGGCAATATCGGTATCATCCCAATCATCCATTTCATTCGGATTCTCAAGATTTACAGTTTCATCAATATCAGATATATCCGGG
>PDRU01000133.1 GCA_002748225.1 Spirochaetales bacterium
GGTGTACTGACCCTGATAACCGAGAAAAGAAAATCAGCAGAAAAAACCAGATCAATGAACATCAGTTGCCAGAGCCTTTTTCAGTAATTGCCGCTGTTCCGCTGAGTGGAGGAAACGGTCAGCAGAAACAAGAAGAATAATAATGGCCTGAAGCAGAGACACCATTTCTGCCGGCACATCAGCCTGACGGGCCATAATATCAGCACCCGTTCGTATGTAAGCCAGAAACAGGGATGCACCCAGAACGGAAACCGGATTGTTTTGCGCCAGCATGGCAACAAGAGCACCGTCAAAACCCAGGCCCGGTAATGCGGCCCACCTGAACCTGTCATGCATACCCAGTATTTCCACACCTCCACCCAGACCGGCAATGGCCCCTGCAAGAAGATGGGCCAGGATAATCATCCTGAAAGACGAATACCCGGAGTATTCTATATACGACTTGTTCAGCCCAAAAAGTTTCAGAAGATAACCCAGACGATGTGTCCGAAACAGGGCAATAACCAGCGCTGTAACCACCAGACAGATAATTAATCCTGCATGAACCCGTGTAGAAGGAATAATTTTTGGAAGAAGCGCAGAAACGGAGAACTTGTAAGAGGCAATTTCTGTAAGATTCTCGTCACGGATTTGATTGTTCAGAAAGTACAAACCCACACCGGCCAGAATGCTGTTTATCATTAATGAAGAAACCAGTTCGTTTGCGTCCCATTTGGCTTTCAGAAATCCGGGAACCAGCCCCACAATAACTCCCACAAGGGTACTGGCGCACAGCGCAAAGAGTATGTGAGGAAGCGGCGAATTAAATGAAAACTTAACCGCCACAAATGCCGCCGTAAGACCGCTTATGTAGAAAATACCTTCCGCGCCCAGGTTGAAAAGATTTGCCTGAAACAGTATGGCCGTAGCCAGACCGGCAAAAATCAACGGAATCATCCGTTCAACAACATTCCCCATATAACGGGTGCTTCTCAGCGGCCCTAAAAGAAATGTCACCAGGGTATCCCAGGGACTTTCACTGACAAGTGCTATAATGACAAACCCAAGAAACAAGGCAATAAGGATGGCGATCAATGTGCGGATTTTTCGAAAAAGATTGTTATTATTCACCTGTTTTGTCCTGGTGTTTCAGTCCCAGCATATAATATCCCAGCTCACGTTCATCAAGAGCGGAGATACTGTCAAAATACGCGGTTTTTCTGCCTTCAAACAAAACCAGAAGACTTGTACACACTTTCAGTAATTCTGAAAGGTCTGCGGATATCAGCAAGACGGCTGTTCCCTGCTGACTCATCTGCAGAATGCGCTCATGGATTCTTGCGGCCGCGCCAACATCAACGCCCCGTGTTGGCTGATCCGCTATAAGGAGTTTCGTAGCTACCGAACATTCCCGGGCAACAACAACTTTCTGTATATTGCCGCCGGAAAGATAGGAAACCTCCTCTCTGATACCCGCACACTGAATATCATACTCAGCAGTCAGTGAACTGGAGAGCTCCTCAATGGCTTTTTTCTTCAGGAAAGAATTCTTAACCAGACGGCGGTCATCCAGTCTGTTTGTCAGAAGATTTTCCCACACAGCGGCTCCGGTTACACAGCCGTCTTTCATACGGTCTTCCGGTATGTAGGAAACACCCATTTTACGTACCGCGGCAATTCCCCGGCCGGAGAGTTCATTACCGTTAATAAGAACATTTCCCTTCTCCGGGCGAAGCCTGCCGGTAAGGATCTGAACCAGTTCAGCCTGCCCGTTACCCTCAACACCTGCAATACCCAGGATTTCACCTTCACGCAGTTCAAAAGAAAGCCGGTTGAGCGTTTTGACACCTGAATCCGAGACAGTGCACAATTCCGATGCACGAAGCACAACATGCCCGCCGGCCGAACCGGTTTGCTCTCTTTTATTGATTTGCAGATTACCAATCATGGCCCGGGATATTTCCTGCTCGTCAACATCTTCCGTTTTAAAGCGGCCGGTCACCATACCCTTACGTAAAACTGTTATGCGGTCGCTGATGCGTTTTACTTCATGCAGTTTATGGGAAATAAAGACAATGGTATGTCCCTGCTCTTTTAACAAGATCAGTTCTTCAAACAGATCTTCTGTTTCCTGCGGAGTAAGAACAGCGGTCGGTTCATCCAGAATAAGGATCTTTGCTCCGCGGTAGAGTGCCTTGAGAATTTCAAGTTTCTGCATCATGGCAACAGTGATATCTTCTGTGCGGGCTGCTGCATCAACAAACAAATTGTAACGTTCGGATATTTCCCGGGTTTTTCTTAAAACCTCTTCCCGGGAAATTCTGGTATACTTAACCGGTTCAACCCCAAGCATGAGATTCTCGGCAACAGTAAAAGAAGGTACCAGCATGAAATGCTGATGAACCATCCCTATGCCTAAATTAATGGCTGTTTGGGGGGAATCAATATATAAGGGCTCATCCCTCATATAGATTTGTCCCTTCGAGGGCTGTTCCATCCCGAAGAGAATTTTCATCAGCGTGGACTTGCCGGCTCCGTTTTCACCGCACAGCGCATGGATTTCCCCCTGCCTGAGGTTGAAAGATATATCCCTGTTGGCAACAGTAGTATTATATACCTTGGTAATACCTTCCAGACGCAAAAGAAAATCCATGCTGTTCTTTACTTCACTGACACAGATTCTCTTAATGCGTTAATTTGCTCTGAAGACATTCCAAAGGCAGAGCTGACAGTTATTTCACCATTAACAATTTTTGCTTCCGCCTCATCCACAATGGCTTTTAATTCACTGGTCATAATGGAGTTGTAGTATTTATTCTTGGCAAGCCCGACACCGCCTTCCACAATACCCTGTACCGCATAAGTACCATAGGGCAGTTTACCCTCCTGGTGCAGCCGTACCGCCCGCAGCAGTGCCTGGCCCATCTGTTTGACAGTGGAAGTAACAATATGTTCAGCTTTCTCCGGATCGGTTTCACTGAAAAGCATGGCCTGATCCGAGTCCACACCTATGGCATAGGCATCAACGGCTTTGGCCGCGTCGAGCAATCCCAGACCGGTACCGCCGGCAACATTGTAGATAACATCAGCGCCGGCCTTATACTGCACCAGAGTCAGTTCTTTACCTTTGGCCGGATCCCCGAAGTCGCCCGCATAAGATACCAGAACCTTCACATTGGGATTCACATTCAAGGCGCCCTCAATATAACCAACGAGGAAGTCGTTAATTCCCGGAATATCCATTCCTCCCAGGAAGCCTATAATGGCATCATCTTTCTTTGCCAGCGGCAAATTGGAACCGGTAATGGCCGCAGCCACTGTACCGGCAAGAAAACCAACATCGTTAGTAGCATAGAACATGGCGTAAACGTTGGCCGGAGTTTCGGAAATGGTTGTATCAAAATTGATAAAACGCTGTTCGGGGAAATCGGGAGCAACTTTATTGAGCAGTTCAGACATGGAACTTCCTGTTATAATAATATCCCAGTTACCTTCAATGGCATCATAAAGCGCCGGTTCCCACATTGTAGAATCGGTTCCAGCTTCAATAACCTTGGTTTTCGCACCAAGTTCTTTCTTTATCATTTCCATTCCGGAATTCGCAGAATCAAAGAATGATTTATCTCCCAGATTCCCGGGAATAATAAGGATAACACTCAACTGGTCTGAATCTCCGGAAGAGTCGCTGCCGCCGTTTGCCCAAAGACATCCGCCTGCCAGCAA
>PDRU01000134.1 GCA_002748225.1 Spirochaetales bacterium
GCGCGGGCGCTGGTTAATAATCCTGATGTTATTCTGGCCGATGAACCCACCGGAAACCTTGATGAAGCGCATAAAACGCTGGCGGCGGATCTGCTCTTTGATCTTACCTCTGAATCGGGAAAGACGCTGGTTCTTGTTACTCACGCGGCCGACCTGGCCCGTCGCGCGGACAGAACCTGCCGGCTCAGCGAAGGAGTTCTGAAAGCCTTATGAAAGGGGTTTCCTTTGTTGCGGGACGTATTTTTCTCCGGGGACGCCGTGAGCGCCGGCAGGGGTATCCGCTGGCCGGCGCGGCTCTGGGTATAGCTTTGTCCCTTATTCCCCTTGTTACCGTGGATCATGTGGCCGATGCCATGATAGACGGTATTATTGCCCGGTACCGTGAAACTTCCAGTTTCCATTTTCAGGTTTATACCCATGAATTGGCCGGCGCGCAGAGCTGGGAAAAAAATCTGCATCAGATTCAAGAGCAGGGCGATGTTGAATCTGCGTGGATTGAACGGCAGGGCTTCGGTCTGGCCCGTGCCGGAGATTTCAGGGAAGGTTTAACTCTGCGGGCTCTGCCCCCGGAACTTTATGAGCAGAATGCTTCCTTTGCCTCGTTTATTCAGTTTGATTCCGGAACATGGAATCTGAAAGAGAAAAACAGCATCCTTCTGGGACGCGAGGCGGCCCGGCGGCTCAACGCGCAGACCGGTGATACACTGAGGGTTCTGACGGCCAGACTTCTGCCGGACGGCCGTTATGTTCCCCGTGTTTCCCGTTTTAAGGTAGGCGGAATTTTTTCCAGCGGTTATCAGGATCTGGACCGTACATGGGCGTTTATTCCTCTGGAAAGGGGATGGAAAATACTTTCAGATGAAAGTTCCACTACCTTTGTGGGCGGATGTTTTACCGGCGGACCGGCAGAAGCATCCGTTAAACGGGAACGTATTGCCGCCGGCCTTCCGGATACTCTGAGGGTGTACAGCTGGCGTGAACTGAACCGTTTTCTGCTGTCTAATCTGGAAAATACCCGCAGTATTCTGCTTTTCCTTATGGCCATAATTATTATAGTGGCCGTTGTGAACGTTTTGAGCTCTCTGGTTATGCTGACCCTGGAGAGGCGCCGTGAAATTGGTATTTTGAAATGCACTGGAACTTCCCCGGCTCAAATAACGTTTACATTTATTCTGGCCGGCTTAATGGCTTCCGCTGCCGGTACAGCTGCCGGACTGGGCGGGGGGCTTCTGGCGTCGCGTTTTATTAATGAAATTATATCGGGAATTGAGCATTTTCTTGATTTCTTTTCCCGGTTTACGGCCTCTTCTGCGGAACATCATTTGCTGGATGAGGAATATTATCTTCAGTATATACCGGTTCAAATGCGCTGGAAATCTGTCGGTATTATCGGCTGCGCCACTTTGTTTCTGTCTTTTCTGGCCGCGGCTCTTCCCTCCTGGAGGTCTTCCCGGGTTGCCCCGCTGGAAGTACTGCGGAAACACTGAAAATTCCAATAGCGTAAATAAAGGTATTTGGGTATTCTATACCGAGGAGTTTTGAATGATTAAAGGACTCACCCAGCGCGCCCAGAAAGTTCTGACAGTTCTGGCCAAAGAAGAGGCCAGAAGACACCAGGCGGACAAACTGCTCAGCGAGCATATTATACTGGCCATTCTTAATGAAGCAGACGGAGCAGCCTTTCAATGTCTTCAGCGGCTTGGCATTAACGCCCGGGAAATGTCTGAAGCCCTTACCCGTGATCTGCCGCAGGGTTCTGTCCCCGCAGTGCTTGATGATGTGCCTCCTTCCAACAGGGTTAAAATGCTTCTTGAAAACGCGGCGCATGAAGCGACAAACCTGAACCACGAGTTTATTGGTACAGAGCATTTTCTGCTTGCCGCCGCAGGGGAACCGGGAAGCGCCACCAGTGCCTATCTGTCTCTTTATAAAATAAGCGTTGATATTCTGCGCGGTACAATATACGAAATGAGCAGGGAAAAGCAGGGCAAACGCCCCCGCCGTTCCAGTGTACAGCGCCCTGTTTTTTCCCGCCGGAATACTTCTGTGAGCCATAAAAATGAAGCCGGGGTTCTCTCTGAATACTCCCGCGATTTGACCGCAATGGCGCGGGAAGGACAGCTGGACCCTGTTGTCGGCCGTGAAGAGGAAATTACACGCGTTATGAGGATACTGGCCCGGAGAACCAAGAATAATCCCATTCTTATAGGCGAACCGGGAGTGGGCAAGACAGCTGTTGTGGAAGGACTGGCTCAGGAAATTGTTAATGGCAACGCGCCTGATATCTTTACCGGTAAAAGAGTTGTCAGTCTGGATATTGCTTCCCTTGTTGCGGGTACAAAATACAGAGGTGAATTCGAGGAAAGACTGAAAAAAGTTATTCAGGAAATCCGTATGTCCGGGAATATTATTCTGTTTATTGACGAACTGCACACAATTATCGGTGCCGGAGGCGCGGAGGGCTCCATTGATGCGTCCAACATGCTCAAACCGCCGCTCAGCCGCGGAGAGCTGCAGTGTGTGGGGGCCACAACCATGAACGAATACAAAAAATATGTGGAGAAAGACGCGGCCCTTGAAAGGCGTTTTCAGTCTGTCATTGTAGAAGAACCCGGAATTGATGAAACCTGCGTTATACTTCAGGGCATACGGAAAAGGTATGAAGACCATCACAACGTTACCTACACGGATGAGTCTCTGCTGGCCGCCGCCGAACTGGCCGGGCGTTACATAACAGAGCGTCACATGCCTGATAAAGCCATTGATTTAATAGATGAGGCCGGTTCCAGCAAACGCATGCAGCACAACACCCGGCCGGATTCCATTATTGAACTGGAAACTGAAATTCAGAAGCTCACCGAAGAAAAGACATCCTTTGTTAATGCTCAGGATTATGAAAACGCGGCGCGTATCCGCGATAAAGTCCGTGAAATCCGTGAACAAATTGCGAAATTAACTGCTGAATGGGAAAAGGTGCTGAAGGAGGAAACAAACCGCATTACTCCTGAAGATATTCAGTCTATTGTGGCGGAAACTACCGGCATTCCCATGGTGCGTATTGTCAAAAGGGAATCAGACCGGCTGCTGCAGATTGAAAAAGAACTGCATGAAAGTGTTATCGGGCAGGATGAGGCCATTGCGGCTGTTGCTTCCGCCATCCGCCGCTCGCGTACAGGTCTCAATGCCCATTCCCGGCCGCTTGGTTCCTTTATTTTTCTGGGCCCCACGGGTGTGGGCAAAACGCTGCTGGCCAAGAGTCTGGCCGAGTATCTTTTCGGCGACGCAGAGGCGCTTATCCGTGTGGACATGTCAGACTTTATGGAAAAACACAATGTTTCCCGCCTGGTGGGGGCTCCTCCCGGATATGTCGGATATGAAGAAGGCGGTGTTCTGACCGAAAAAATCCGCAAACGCCCCTACGCCGTGATCCTTCTTGATGAAATAGAAAAGGCCCACGCCGATGTCTTTAATCTTCTTCTGCAGGTACTTGAAGAGGGCGAACTTATTGACAATTTCGGACATAAGGTTTCTTTCCGTAATGCTGTTCTTATAATGACTTCCAATGCCGGAGCCCGGGAAATAAACCGCGGAGCATTCGGTTTTTCCGGAAACGGCGGAGTACTTGAACACCGGGATATCAAGTCTTCGGCGGTAATGGAGCTGAAGAGGCTTTTCCGTCCGGAGTTTTT
>PDRU01000135.1 GCA_002748225.1 Spirochaetales bacterium
GAAACCTCTTCCAGACTTTCCCTGCCCTGCACATCATAAATAAGCGTGTTGAGAGCTCCGGAAGAATAATTACCGGGAGGTACAACCATAACCGGCGCGGGCGGCCGGGTATCCAGAATAAAAGGCAGCTCATATTCAGAAATATTTCCTGCCAGGTCTTCAGCAGAAAAAATCAGAATTTTTTCGCCGTCCGTCAGCTTGGAAAGTTCAGCTGTTCCGCGGAAAGTATAACGCCCCTTTCCCTTCTCCTCAAAATCAAGGGCAGTACTCCGGCCACCTTTAACCGACCAGGAAAGTGAACGGAGCCCGCCCTCATCAACAACCGTGCCGCTCATTGGAACAGAGCCGTTCGACCAGAACCCGGATACAGGGGTATCTATTTCCCACCGGGGGGCTTCCAGATCGGTAACAATCCGCACCGGACGGGAAGAGGAGCCGTCGGAAAGAACAACCTTGACCGGTTCGCTTATTCCGGGAGCAAGACTCTCAATCAAAAATGAATTTCCCTTACCGCGCAGCATCAGCAAAGGACTTGCCGGTTCCAGACGGGCTCCCGAAACGGAGGCTCCGGAGGTCCAGCCCTGCAGCGGCTGATCAGCGCGCAGAATGCCGGCACCGTCTTTTTCCCGCAGATCGGGCATTGCCAGAGTTACAGCCGCGCTTCCCCGGCGGGGGTCCGGCACGGTGCCGGATTCATCAGGAAGACCCTGCACAAAAAAGCCGGAACCCAGAACAGATTCTCCGCCAAAAGGATCCTCGGCCCGGAGCGTAAAAACTTTCTGCCCGCTTTCCGTACTCTTTTTGACAGGAATCTGAAACAGACGCCGCAGGGGATCCTCCGGATCCGTTTTCAGAGAAAGAGAAACAGCCTCTTCTCCGGAAAACGTACAGGTAAGTTTAACATCCTTTACAACTTCGGAACTAACCGAACCCGCAATGGACGCCCCGGAAGATGAAACAACAGCACCTGATGTCCAGGGAATAAATTCTTCAGCATCATTGTCTTTCAGATAGTCCAGACTTAACCGCGGCGCGGGCGGCGCTACCCGGAAACGCAGTTTTACAGGAACTCCTTCAAGACCGAAACCGTCTTCAGGAACCAATTCCAGATCCGCCGTTCCAACCGGTAAATCCGGCAAATCCAGACGCCAGGCACGCTCCACATTTTCCAGCTTCCCGGAAAGCTCTCCAGCCTTCCAGAGAATGGCGCCCATTCCGTCATCATCCGAAAAAACACCTGTCAGATACGCTTTTCCTTTTGCAAAAGTTCTGCTGCCGGATTCTGTCTGATCATCGACTGTCAGCAGGGGTTTATCGGCTTCTGTGTCCAGAGGTACTGTTAACTTAATCTCGGAAGCATTACCGGCTCCGTCAACCGCCCGGAGAACAAAATTCGCTTTTTTATCCTTTCTCCCCGACAGGTTCAAAGACACATACCACCAGGGATTCCCGGGAATAACAGGAATATCAACCGGTTCACTTTTACCTTGAAGAAGCTGTAATGAAGCTATTCCCGACTGATCTTCCGCCGTACCGGCAAGAAACACATTTCCCGGAACCGGAGGAATACCGCCTTCCTTCCCGGCCGCAGGATACTCCAGTGAAATTTCCGGCCCTTTGTTATCAACAAAAAACAGAAACGGCACTGATGAAGAACTGCCCTGTTTATCAACAGCACGCAGCCACCAGACCAGAGGACCGTCATCCAGTTTCCGGCTGTCAAGGGTAACTTTAAAAAGAGCATCTCCCGTCTCTTTTTCCCGGGAAAATTTCAGCTTATCCCAGGTTTCAGCCCCGTCTTTCGAAATTTCTATCGATTCAATGCCGTTCGGGTCAGACATGCGCCCCGAAAATTCGCTTTTGCCGGAAATCCTGGCCCCGGAAACCGGATCGGTAACACCGCCGGAAGGAGAAGAGGTATCAACAAGAAAAGGTACTGTAACAACAGGGCTCTCCAGACCGCCCTCATCAACGGATTTTACAGCCAGGTACTGGGGACCGTCTCCCAGAGCAGCCGCGTCCGCCATGGCCGACCACGACTCGCCGCCGGAGGCCGGACGCCAGGGACCGTTATTAAGACTCACCAGAACCCGGGCTATGCGGTCATCATCACGCGCGGTACCGATAATGGGCAGCATGCGCCCCACCCGGGCTCCGGGCTGCGGATGAGCAACAGAAACAGAAGGAATATCCGTTTTCTGATCAATAAAAAAATCGTAAGGCCCTTCCATACGGACATTTCCGGCCTCGTCAGTGGCCTCAATTATAATGTTGTACTTTCCTTCTTCCATTTCGGAAAGATTTACAGAATGGCTCCAGTGTGTTTTTCCCTTCACCGGCTCCCCGGGAAAGGAATCGGATTGTCCTCCGGCAAACAGCGGGCAGGCGGCCGTTAAAAGTGCCATCAGTCCAGCCGCGCGAAGGGTGTATCCATTCATAATATTTGTTCTCCTGTTGTCCATTGTTTTCTGCTGTCCTTACTCCGGCCTGACCCGCGTGTAGCGGTAATTGCCGGAATGATAGCCCAGCCCGAATGAGTACGCGGCAGAACCGGAATTGTTACCGGCAGCCGCGACAGGCTCAGCCTTAACAGTACTCAGCAGAGGCACTGTACCGTGTTCCCAGACCGTGCCTTCCAGTACGGCAAACTTCAATCCTCTGAAAGTTCCGGCATTGGAAGAATCCACATAACCCACAACAGGAACATCGCCCCAAAGGTCCATGGACGCATAGGCCCCCATGTTGCCGTCTACATCAACTTCCTGGCCGGAAATGTCAAAGACATAATCGTCGTTCACTGTCGGCGGCTCAGGTGCCGAGAAGTAGAGCAGATCGCCTGTTGAAATTTTATAGGCAATAATATGAATTCTGTTGCTTGAGTCCACCCGTATACTCACATACTGTCCCACATAACTGTTGTCCGGCAGAACAGCCTGATCATGCCAGGACGCGGAACCGGCAGCCGGTGTGGCCGAACTGGCCCGCGTAACCCGCAGGGTGGAATTGCCGGTATCGTAGTAGGCAATAACAGGCCGCCCGGCAGAATCCAGAGCAATATCGTTATGAGCACCCACATCCGTGGAGTCCTGAGCCTGTGTTCCGGCAATAATATTGCTGTCCGCTGAAGAATAACCGATCTGGTTTGTTGTTCCCCGGAACCGGCTGTACTTCAGCGCTCTTGAATGGTTGTCGTAGTAGGCAATATGCGAATAAGCACTTCCGCCGCTTCCCCTGACGGCTATCCTGGGGCATTTGAACTGGTAGAGTTCCTGATCGTATCGGAACCGGTCAATAATATACTGGGCTGAAGTGCCGCCTACAGACATATAAAGCCCGCCGGAACCGCCGCCTGCCCAGGAGCCGCCTCCATAGAAATTAGCCAGGTAGACAATGTTGGGACTTCCCGCAGAGTTCAATGCAATGTCGGTATATTCGGGAGGATCGTACTTATGGAAGATCTGGGTTCTGCCCCCGCCTCCAATGGCAAAATAGGAATTCGAATTGCTGTACTCCGACCACGAAGCATATAAATTCCCGTTGACGGGACTGGACGCCATGCTGCCCCATACGGCACTGTTTGAGCCGCTCATCTGTCCGGACACATCCCACACCTGCAGGTAACGGTCTGTGGTCCATTCCCCGTCGGAGCTGTGATAGGGATTACTGCTGTCGTCTTCATCAAATTC
>PDRU01000245.1 GCA_002748225.1 Spirochaetales bacterium
GCGGTAAAATATTTCCAGGCATATTTTGTCCGCTTATAATCCTTTGCCCCGAAATTCATGCCCACCACCGGCTGCATGCCATAGGCAATGCCAGAAAGAATAAAAAAGACCAGCGAATAGCAGCGCAGGGAAGCCGTCATCAGGGACATATGATCCGCGCCGCCGCTCAAAGCCAGCATCTTGTACAGCACCCCCATCTGGATAACGGTCATGATCTGCATCAGCATCGCCGGTGTACCGGCCTTTACCACCCGGGCGGTCAACGCACCTGATACCCTGATTTTACTGGCCATCAGGCGCAGCCGGGTCTCACCCCGCCAATGAAAGTACGTCTGGCAGAGAAAATAGGCAAGCTGGGCAATGACGGTGGCCCAGGCCGCGCCCTTGATTCCCCAGCCAACCCAGGCAATAAGAATTGGATCAAGGACAAGATTCAGCAAAAAGGAACCTGAAGCGATCATCATCGCCACCTTTATCTTGCCCTCGCCCCGCAGCAGCATATTCATCGCCGCTCCGGTGGCCATAAACGGCATGCCAAGGGCCAGGATACGCAGATAGTCCACCGCCATGGCCAGCAGTTCGCCGCTGCCGCCCAGGAAACTGACCACCGGCAGGGCAAAAATCTCCAGCAATATGGCAAATATCGCAGAGCCTGGCCACCGAAAGTACCGCGCCGGAACCGCTGCCCATCAGCGCAAGGATGCCCTGATTCATAATCACCAGGGTAAACAGAAGACCCACCGCCCCCACAGCTATTGGCCCGATAAGCTGCCCGAGAAAAATGGCATCCACAAAATTATATAAGCCCATGACCACGGTGCCGATAATACCGGGAATGGCCATACGCAAAAACAACCGTCCCATTGGCTGGGTCAGGATATCGTTTCTGTCCTGCTGCATAAAAATCTCCTTTACTCCAATACCTTCACATCAAGGCAATATTTGTTGTCGGACTCACTGCATCCGCCATCCCTCTCGATCCTCAGTCTCATCGCCATAAACGCTGCCACCACACCAAAAAGGCTGAAAAAAATGATACTGTTTTCATAGCCAAATCGTCCGGCCAGTCCCAGGCTCAGGCTTGAAAAAACAATGCCGAAAAACATAAAG